>JBBSKR010000038.1:0-22765 GCA_038256135.1 Flavobacteriales bacterium
AGTCGCCGCAAAAAGAGCAGATAGAGATTCTTCCGAAGGTGCGGCAATAGCAAAGGTAAATGACGCTCGCACCAACGGCGTGATCATCTCCCTAAATTGTGAAACTGACTTTGTTGCAAAAAACGAAACATTCGTGACATTGGCAACTGAATTGGCCGAAATGGCAATCGATTTTGATACCAAAGAAGCTTTCTTGGCCGCTGATTACAAGGGAATGACGGTTCACGAAAAACTTATCGAACAGACAGGTGTTATAGGCGAGAAGATAGAAATAGGTAGTTTTGAAATATTAAGCGCTCCCTTTGTAGGTTCTTATATCCACGCTGGTAACAAAATAGCAGTTTTAACCGGACTTTCAGCAGCAGTTGATGGTGTAGAAGAAGTGGCTAAAGATGTATCTATGCAGGCAGCGGCAATGAACCCAGTTGCATTGAACCAAGATGGTGTCGATCAATCCGTAATCGATAAGGAGATTGAGATTGCAAAAGACCAATTACGTCAAGAAGGCAAGCCAGAAGCAATGCTTGAAAATATTGCTAAAGGCAAACTAAACCGTTTCTTTAAAGACAATACCTTGGTGAACCAAGATTTCATTAAGGATAGTAAACAAAGTGTTTCCCAATATGTAAAATCAGTTGATTCAAAATTAGAGGTGACTGGTTTTAAAAGGGTTGCCTTAGGATAATCAAAATTTAACTAACTCAATAAAAACCGTCATACTTTGTAAAAAGTAGACGGTTTTTTAATTTACAAAATATACGTTTCAATTATGATTTGAGCCGATGGAAGTCTGCTCTTAGTCCTTCAACCAAGCCTTTCGCAGGGCTACTTTCTCTTGATCTGCATTCTCCAAGGGGACAATTTTTTTGACCATTATAGTGGGTAGGCCCACGGGGCCCTCTACCGCAATAACTTCCCCATTTCGCTCTACCTCCATCTGTATGTTAGTCTCCGCAGTCCATCCAAAACTTTCGCCTATGATCGGTCGTAAGGACGCAATGGTAATCTCGTTTCCGTTTATTCTCTTAATAACATCGCCCCCCTGCAACTTTAAATCAGTGAAAAAAGAGTTCAAATCTATCCCCTCCCTAATGAAAATGACGCTATCGTTTTCAACATCCACATCAATAAAAGGTATTTGACCGTCTAAAAAATAACCGGTTTGCTCCTTTACTTCCAAGGTTGCCAGACCAACCTTATCAAGAAACAGTTCATAATCTATTGGCGTAGTGCCTACCACATGTTCTTTAAAAAATTCATCGACCGCTGGATAGGTCATCGTTACTATTTCGTTTAAAAGGTCGTCATCATTAAAAGGTTCCTCCTTACCGTATTTTTTTGATAGTTCTTTCATTAACCAAAGCATTCCCTTTTCACCGTTGCTTTTCTCACGCAATAAAATATCCAAGGCCATATTGATCAATGCACCCTTTTCATACACATTGGCATAATTTGCTTCATACGGTTCCTCCAGAATATTCTTACTCATATTTGTAAAGGACATAGTATCGTCATAGGATTTTGCATTGTTTATTTTGGCCAACATTCTGTTATAGAATTCATCCTCCGAAATTAAACCTTGTTGAATTTGGAACAAGTTTGCAAAATATTCGGTCGTACCCTCATACATCCACAAATGTTGCGACATTTTAGGATCATTAAAGTCGAAGTATTGTATTTCCTTGGAATGTACGGACAAAGGGGTGACAATATGAAAGAATTCGTGCGAAACCACATCGACCATGGCTTGTTCCAAACGTTCTGAAGGTATCGCCTCTGGTAAAACCACAACCGTTGAGGTATGATGCTCCAAAGCGCCAAAACCTTGCGCATCAGATGTATTCAAATCAGACAAATAGAGTAAAATACTATATTCCTTAGTACTGTCTACATCCCCTAAAAAAGCCTTTTGAGCCTTCATCATCGTTGCCATTCTATCTTTTAGGTCCGAAGCTTTGTAAACACCATTCGGAGAAAACAGACTTAAAGTAACCGTTATATCGTTTATTTGAAAGGTCTCACTATTTGGTTTTGCATACATAATCGGATTATCGATCACTTCAAAGTATCGACTAGCTAAGAATGTATCCTTTTCATCGGAAACAGATTCAATGCTCTTTTTTAAGGAGGTCGTCGAAACCAGGGCTTGCGGCTTTTGAATGATTAGTTGATAGGGCTGCTCTTTAAATCCATCAAAATAGCCCACAAACCCATGCAGATTCAGCATATAATTACTTCCTTTTGAAATGTTGGTTCCGGCTGGGGAGAAAACTGCATCCTCAACTTCATTTTCCGTATCATAGGTATCATTTACCCAATACTGTACCTTATCCAGCCGCGCTCCGCCCGAAATACGCCAGGAGTTTTCGTCTATCTTATTGCTCAACAACGAATTACCATCGTAATCAAGGGCTTGAAAGTCTTGAATATATTTTCCGTAATTGTCCGCACTATATGTACCGGGAACGGTTTTTGGTATCCTAAAAATTATGGTTTCGGAAGTGAACGCACCAGGATTCACTTCAACCTGCACTCGATCTTCTACCACATTGACCAAGTCGATAGTAGTAATTATAGGGGCATTTTCAACGGATAAAAGTGCTTTGCCTGCGCCACAAGCATTCAAAATTAAGGCAAAAGCAAAAACAATTATGGATTTTTTCATAGCACTAAAGTAATAGGTATCTATATTTTATGGGTAAGGACGCCAAAGATAGAGAATCTGCTACATACCTTACTAAAATACTTCTGTTCTGGTTCGATTAAAAATTGACAACGCCCATCAAATATTTTCATTATTTTTGGTGACAAATAAAAAATTGAAATGCACTACAAAAGAATTCTTCTAAAGCTTAGCGGTGAAGCGCTAATGGGCGAAAAGCTATATGGTATCGATTCCAAAAGGCTGAATGAATACGCAGAAGAGATTAAGGAAGTAGTCGAGAAAGGCATAGAGGTTGCCATTGTTATAGGTGGCGGCAATATATTCCGTGGTCTAACAGGTGCAGCAACTGGAATGGATCGGGTACAGGCAGACCATATGGGCATGCTTGCGACGGTAATCAACGGATTGGCTTTGCAAAGTGCCTTGGAAATGACCGGTGTACAGACCAGGCTGCAGTCCGCAATAAAAATCAATGAGGTAGCCGAACCGTTTATACGTAGACGGGCCATGAGGCATCTTGAAAAAGGAAGAGTGGTTATTTTTGGAGGAGGTACCGGGAATCCCTATTTTACGACGGATTCCGCAGCTGTTTTAAGAGCGATTGAAATAGAAGCCGATGTTATTCTAAAAGGAACGCGTGTAGATGGCATCTATACGGCCGACCCCGAAAAAGATAAAAACGCTACAAAATTCGACTCTATTTCGTTTCAAGATGTACTAAAAAAAGGTCTGAAGGTAATGGATACTACTGCCTTTACCTTAAGTCAGGAAAATAAACTACCTATTGTAGTTTTTGATATGAACAAAAAAGGAAATTTACTTAAAATTGTCGACGGCCAAACTATTGGTACAACCGTTAACGTATAGGCCTTGGTATAATTTAAGCTATAGCTACATTAATATTATTATTTTATGAACGAAGAAGTACAATTTATTCTAGACACCACCAAAGAGAGTATGGCTGCTGCCATAGCGCATCTTGAAAGGGAGTTTTTAAAAATTCGAGCAGGGAAAGCGAGTCCTGCAATGTTGTCGTCTGTATTGGTCGATTACTATGGTTCCCAATCACCATTGTCACAAGTAGCCAATATCAATACGCCAGATGGTCGTACCATTTCCGTACAACCATGGGAAAAAGGCATGCTTCAGGAAATTGAAAAGGCCATCATGAATGCCAATTTAGGATTCAATCCTATGAATAATGGAGACATGATAATCATCAACGTACCCCCTTTGACCGAGGAGCGAAGAATTCAATTGACTAAACAAGCCAAAGCGGAAGCGGAACATGCAAAAGTAGGGGTGCGTAGTGCCAGGCAAGATGCCAATAAGGAGATCAAAGACCTGGAAATATCTGAAGATCTAGAAAATAATGCTACCGCCGACGTACAAGATCTAACGGATAGCTATACGAACAAAATAGATGATTTCTTGATGAAAAAAGAAGCGGAAATCATGAAAGTATAAACTTTAACAATTATTTACAAAGACCAAGCTACCCTGAACGGTAGCTTTTTTATTTGTGCCTAATTTTAAAGTTATCAATTTAGGAACAAATACACCTATTACTTACCTTTACCACCTGCAAAAATAGTTATGGTAGCTAAACTTACTAAGGGATTTTGGCCTAAAACGGCAAATATAATTCTCCGCAACAGGATCCTCATCATATTTTTAATCATTGGATTTACCATATTCATGGCCATGCAATGGCAATACATGCGTTTTTCCAGTTCGCAAACCAACCTGTTACCAGATGACCATCCTGTAAATCAAGAATACCAAGATTTTCTTAGCAAATTTGGTGAAGATGGGAATGCCGTTGTTTTTGCGGTACGGGACACTGCCTTGTTCAATCCCGTCAACTTCAATAGATGGAATAAATTAAGTAAGCAATTAGGGGCATTCCCAGAGGTGGATTTTGTGCTTTCCACAGATAATCTACAGGAACTGGTCAAGGATAATGAAAAGCAGGAATTCAAAATGCAACCCTTGATTACGGGTGAATTGAATTCCCAAAAGGAAATTGACAGTATTACCGATTATCTATTCAATAACCTTCCTTTTTATAATAATCTGATCTACAATAAGGACAGTCGCACCTTGCGCACCATCATGTACCTGGACAAAGATATTGTAAACACAACGGTAAGGAAAGATTTTATCCTGCAGGACATGAGTACCCTGGTGGAAGATTTTGAGAAGGAAACCGGTTTGGACGTTCATATCTCTGGTATGCCCTATGTAAGGACCATGAACTCCCAGAATATAATCGATGAAATCGGCAAATTTATTTTAGCGGCATTACTTGTTACCTCTTTAATTTTCTTCTTTTTCTTTAGAAGTGTTCGTGCAACGGTTATATCGATGTGTGTGGTTATCATTGGGGTCATGTGGGCTTTTGGTTTGTTGGGCATATTGCAATATGAGATTACCGTACTTACTGCCTTAATACCCCCTTTGATTATCGTAATCGGTATCCCCAATTGTATTTTCTTGATCAATAAATACCAACAAGAAGTGAAAAAGCACGGTAATCAGGCTTTGTCCTTACAACGTGTTATCTCCAAAATTGGGAATGCCACCTTAATGACCAATATTACCACTGCATCCGGTTTTGCAACCTTTATTATTACCGACAGTAAACTTTTAAAGGAGTTCGGTATTGTAGCTTCCATAAATATCATTGGAATATTTGTGCTGTCCTTACTTATCATTCCTATCGTTTACAGTTTTATGGCACTGCCAAATACGAAACACTTAAAGCATTTAAATAAAAAATGGGTCGATGCATTTGTGAGTTGGATGGAGGGCATTGTGAGACATCGAAGAATTGGGGTCTATATTGTTTCGATAGCGCTTTTGGTACTTAGCATTATTGGCATCTATCAGATTAAAATATCAGGAAGTCCTATCGAAGATATGCCCAAGAACGCGGAATTTTTCAAAGACATCCGTTTTTTTGAGCAGGAATTCAAAGGTATTATGCCCGTTGAAATTGTGGTAGATACGAAAACGCCAAAAGGAGTTTTAAAACCTGCCACCTTAAAGCGGATGGATCAACTTGGCGAAGTCATCGAAGATATACCAGAACTTTCCACTCCAGTATCTGTCGTGAACTTGGTGAAATATTCCAAACAGGCTTTTTACAACGGCATTCCCAAATACTATCAACTGCCTACAAGTCAAGAGAACACCTTTATTATGGATGTCGCCCGAAAATCATCGGACAACAGTAACCTATTGGCAACCTTTGTGGACAGTACCGGGCAAACTGCAAGAATGACCACGTTTATGCGCGATGTAAATACAGATCGCATGGAACAAATTGAAGAGCGCTTAGTGGAACATATTGCAAAAATTTTCCCTGCGGAACGGTACAATGTGTATTTGACAGGTAGTGCTCTTTTATTTTTAAAAGGAACCAAATACCTGGTTAAAAATCTGATCATGTCCTTGGCACTGGCCATTGGGTTGATTGCGCTTTTTATGGCCTATTTATTCCGGTCATTTAGGATGATCATCATTTCCTTGATCCCCAATTTATTGCCATTGGTGATTACGGCAGGTATTATGGGTTTTGTTGGAGTGCCCATAAAGCCATCGACCATTTTGGTTTTCAGCATTGCTTTTGGAATATCGGTCGACGATACCATTCATTTCTTGGCGAAGTATCGACAGGAATTGACCGCAAACAGTTGGCGTATAGAAAAATCTGTCTATAACGCATTGCGTGAGACCGGCGTAAGCATGTTCTATACTTCCATAGTACTATTTTTTGGGTTTTCGGTCTTTGTGATTTCCGATTTTGGTGGAACGGTCGCATTGGGTTCCTTGGTTTCGGCCACACTCCTTCTGGCCATGTTGGCTAACCTTATACTATTACCATCGCTTTTATTGTCATTGGAAAAAAGTATCGCCAATAAGGAAACACTTAAAAAACCTCAAATTGATATTCTTCCAAAGGATGAGCATGGTAAATAAAAGTAAATCTTTTTGAAAAGGTTTTAAATTATCACTTGCCACTTTATTTTTTTACAAAATCCTATCTTTGACTTTTTAATTTTCAATTCATTCAACATGCGTTCAGCAACGATAAAAGAACTACTCTCAAGCAAATACCTACTTCAGGAAATAACCATTAAAGGTTGGGTACGCACCTTTAGAAGCAATAGATTCATCGCATTAAATGATGGCTCTACCCTGCATAACATCCAATGTGTAGTGGATTTTGAAAAAATTGATGAAGGGGTATTAAAAAAAGTGAATACCGGAGCTGCCTTAAAGGTTACTGGAACACTAATTGAAAGTCAGGGAAAGGGGCAATCTGTTGAAATTCAGGTATCGGATTTGGTTGTGTTGGGTATAGCAGACCCGGAAGAATATCCTATTCAACCCAAAAAACACTCCTTGGAGTTTTTAAGGGAAAAGGCACACTTGAGAATACGCACCAACACATTCGCATCAATCATGAGGGTTAGGTCTACCCTGGCCTTCGCGATACACAACTATTTTAGGGAAAATGGATTTAACTATTTTCATGCGCCCATTATAACCGGATCAGATGCAGAAGGTGCTGGAGAAATGTTCAGGGTTACTACGCTGAATGAAAAAAGACCGCCCTTGACCGAAGATGGTTCCGTAGATTACAAGGAAGATTTCTTCGGAAAGGAAACAAATCTTACCGTATCGGGACAATTGGAAGCAGAGGCCTATGCCATGGCCTTAGGTAAAGTTTACACTTTCGGACCTACTTTTCGGGCTGAAAATTCAAATACGTCGAGACACTTGGCTGAATTTTGGATGATAGAACCAGAAATGGCTTTCTTTGATCTGGACGCCAATATGGATCTGGCGGAGGATTTTATCAAAAATGTCATCTCCTATGCATTGACGCATTGCCAAGAAGACCTGGAATTTCTGGAGAAAAGGTTATTGGACGAGGAGAAAAGCAAGCCACAAGCACAACGAAGTGACATGGCGTTGATAGCAAAACTCAAATTTGTAGTGGACAATAATTTCAAAAGGGTAAGCTATACCGAAGCGATCGATATTCTCAAAAATTGTAAACCAAATAAAAAAAAGCAGTTTCAGTATCCAATTGAAGAGTGGGGTACCGACCTACAGAGTGAACACGAGCGGTATTTGGTGGAAAAGCATTTTAATTGCCCGGTCATCCTTTTTGATTATCCTGCAAAAATAAAAGCCTTCTATATGCGTCTCAACGAAGACGGCAAAACCGTTAGGGCCATGGATATTCTGTTTCCCGGCATCGGTGAAATTGTTGGAGGTTCACAACGGGAAGAGCGCTTAGATGTCCTAAAACAGAAAATCAAGGATTTAGGGATTGACGAAAAGGAACTTTGGTGGTATTTGGACCTTCGTAAGTTCGGACCCGCGGAACATAGTGGTTTTGGACTGGGATTTGAACGTTTGGTGCTCTTCGCCACTGGTATGGGAAATATTAGGGATGTTATACCCTTTCCAAGAACGCCCCAGAATGCAGAATTTTAAAGCGGATTTAGTTACTTTTACAAGTACTAGAAAAAAGTAATGCTGAAACAACACCTACAATTTAAGCTATCCCAAAAGCTATCCCCACAGCAAATTCAATTGATGAAGCTGATTCAATTGCCTACGCAGGCTTTTGAGCAGCGATTAAAACAGGAATTGGAAGAAAATCCTGCCTTGGAAACTGGGAAGGAAGAATCGGAATCGGATGAGTTCGATGATATTTACGAACAGGAAACCGATACCGATAATGAAACCATCAATACGGATGACATCAATATAGATGATTACCTAAGTGATGATGAAGTACCTGACTATCGTACAAAGGCTAATAATTATAGTTCCGACGATGAAGAAAGAAGTGTCCCCTATGCCGCTGGCATATCCTTTAATCAGCACCTCTTAAATCAACTGAACACCGTTTACCTCAGCGATGAGGAATGGAATATTGCTGAATTCCTAGTTGGTAGTGTCGATGAAAGCGGGTACATTAGAAGACCTATTGCAGATATAATGGACGATTTGGCATTTACCCAAAACGTTTATACCGATGAAAAAACAATCTCCAAAATATTATCCATAGTACAGGATCTAGATCCACCAGGGGTTGGCGCAAGGTCCTTAGAGGAATGTTTGATCATCCAATTGGAGCGTAAAGAGCTTACCCCAAGTATAGAATTGGCCACTGCCATTCTTAAAAAGTCATTTGAACACTTTACCAAAAAGCACTATCAAAAATTAATTCAAAAACATAACATTACCGAAGACGAGTTAAAGGTGGCTATTGGTGAAATTGAAAAATTAAACCCCAAACCGGGAGGCTCTTACTCTGGCAATAACCGAATTGTTGAGCACGTTGTCCCAGATTTTGCAATACGTATTGTTGAAGGAGAACTGGAATTGACCCTTAACGGTCGTAACGCTCCAGAACTGCATGTATCTAGAGAGTATAGTAATATGCTGAAAGGCTATAAGGAAGCAAAGGAGAAGTCCAAATCGCAAAAGGATACCGTAATGTTCATCAAACAAAAATTGGATTCCGCAAAGTGGTTTATAGATGCGATACGGCAACGGCAACAAACCTTGTTCGTTACCATGAACTCCATAATGCACTATCAGGAGGAATATTTTCTGACCGGTGACGAACGCAATTTAAGGCCCATGATCTTAAAGGATATTGCAGATGAAATTGGGATGGATGTCTCTACCGTTTCCCGAGTGGCCAATAGTAAATATGTGGATACCCCCTATGGCACCAAGTTGATCAAGGAATATTTTTCCGAATCGATGAAAAATGAACAGGGCGAAGATGTTTCCACCAAAGAAATCAAAAAAATTCTAGAAACCGTCATCCAAAACGAAACTAAAAAGAAACCGCTAACAGATGACAAACTTGCAGCTATTTTAAAAGATAAGGGCTACCCTATAGCAAGAAGAACGGTTGCCAAATATAGAGAGCAACTGAGTATACCTGTTGCCCGTATGAGAAAGGAAATTTAATGAAAGTCTTTTCCAATGTCATCTCTTACATGCTACATCCACTTTTTATTCCTATTGGTGGAACAATCGCCTATTTCCTGATTACCCCAAAATACACCCCATTTGAACTACAAAGCGCCAATATCCTACCTATTTTTATATTAACCGTTGTTATCCCCATTGTCACTTTTTTTATTCTAAAAAATATCGGCTTGGTGAATTCGGTATTTCTTGAAACTGCTACGGAAAGAAAATATCCCCTATACATCCATATATCCATTCTACTCTTAATTCTCTATAAGGTAATTCCCAGTAATTATATTAGCGAATTGTATTTTTATTTTACCGGACTTTTATGCGCTGCAATGGCATGTTTGCTCCTCCTTTTTTTTAATTTCAAGATAAGTTTACATTTGGTAGGGGTAAGTGGTCTGTTGATGTACCTGATCAATCTTAGTATACATTTTGAAATCAATCTGATTATTGCGATTAGTGGTTTTGTACTACTCACAGGTGGTGTCGCGACCGCAAGACTGTATCTAAAGGCGCATACCAAGATAGAATTGATTATGGGACTGTTTATAGGCTTGTTATCCCAACTATTGACCGTACGTTTTTGGCTATAGGATATAGAATATGAGTCCGATCCGAAGTGGCCTATACTGCAGAACTTCACCATTAACGGTCGCATTACCGTCAAACAAGTCGCTCAATGCATAGTAAGCGTGAAAATTAAACGTATTGTATCCAAAACTAAGGGTTAGACCGTACTGCAATCTAGCAAGATCTGTATTATAGAAACCATCCTTAGTATTATCGGTAACAAATTTGGACCTGGCCCCAATTAAATAGGCGGCTTTTAATCCCGCATATACTCGCCAGAATTTATATTCCTCCGCAGTTGAGTTACGCCACCTAAATTCCAATGGAAATTCCAATAGATGGGTTTCCAACTTACTTCTGTTAATGGTGTCTTGAACGCTGTAGACAATCTCGTCTCCTACTTTGTTAGCGACGAGATTGGAATAATAACTATTCAAAGCTAAACCTACGCCTACCCCAATAGCCCTAGTTCTAGTGCCATTTAAGGGAATATCCTTAATAATACCTCCCTGAAGTCCATAGGATAAATTGCGTTGATTTGTGCCTTCCGGATTATTGAGAACAAAATTATAGGACAGCCCCAAATAAAATTGATCTTCAAAATAACGTTGGTTGCCAATGGTATCTTTATCCATTTGGGCAAAAACTGGGATGGAAAGTATTAGAAAACTAAGCAGAAATACGAATCGCATCTCGTAAAGTTAATGAATAAAAAACGCTTCAAATAAATTTGAAGCGTTTAGAAAATGTTTGTTTTACTAACTAACTATTGTAGATTATTAAAAGCGTCACCTTCATAGGTAGTATAATTTACCTTTAAAGCATTCACCTTTCTTAATTGTAACTTAATATCGGATATGAGACCCATATTGGCGTTCTTATCTACCTTCAATGCTGTTGTTAATACATTTTGAAGTTCTTGAGGCTTTTTAGCTCGTTCCATCAAAATATAATCACCGACCTCAGATGGACTAGCGAACTTATCGTTTAACTGTATTTTCGGTTCCTTACCAAATACTTTCTCATATTCACGTGTTGGTTTTCCAACATAAATATAAATTACACGATCTTTCTTCTCCAACTTTTTTACTTCACTGGCATTGGGGAGTACGTTCTCTACTTTCAAAGAACTATCCTTCATTACCGTTACCGTCATAAAGAAAAACAAAAGCATAAATACAATGTCGGGCAGCGATGCAGTATTTACTGCCGGTACATTTCCGTCTTTTTTCTTTGTAAATTTTGACATAGTTTTACTTTTGTTATTAATTAATTGGTTGAAGTTTCAGCCTCGGACAATTTTTGAGGAAACAATCCTTGAATACGTGTAACTTTTTCCTTCAGTTCCTCTTTTACGGAATCTGAAGTTTCTGGATTCAGGTACTCTGCCTCCATATCAACGTAGTTCTTACCATATAAACGTTGGGATTCCCTATCTCTAAGCTCGTTATATGCACCTACTAGTTCGTTTTGAACTGTAATGTATGTACTATACTTAGTTTCACGGTCATTCTTTAAAGATATAATCGCTTTGTCAGGACTATCGGAGGAATCGGCATTACGCGGTCCTTTACAATAACTACAATAATCTGGACTGCCTTGAGGAGCCCCACCATTGTCCAAGAAAGATTTCGCTGCTTCGCGCAATTTATCAATTGTTAGAATTTCTTCCTCAACCAATAACTGTCCATTACGGTTAATGTTTACCGTAAAGATATTCTTTTGTTTAATGATTGGCGGTTCCTCTGTTGGTGGTTCCATTGGAGGTAGCATACGATCCAAACCTGCATCCGTTTCAATGGTAGTAGTTACCAAGAAAAAGATTAACAGAAGGAAAGCTATGTCCGCCATAGAACCAGCATTTACTTCTGGTGCTCCTGCTCTTCTAGCCATAATTTATTTTTTTATTTACTGAACAATTTCATTACCCCTGGTATGATCATTAGGGCCACCGCAATAGCAGTCAATATGAAAAAAACATATAGACCTGCACCGATATTCTTCACCGTACTTTCGTTTGACATCGACATATACTCTTCAGAAACATCGGTTCCGCTGGATAGAACATAAGAAATTACTACCACAATAGCAAAACCTACCAAGACAAACAACGTCTTCTTTAGACCTTGAGGGTTAGAAAATAAATTGATCAATGTGAACAACAAACTTACCACAACCGCAATACCAAGAAGCAGATACGTTATGATAAACATTGCATTCATAGCTCCATTTTGAGCCGCTTCCGCAGCTGGCATGTCCCTCGGAGGAAGCATAAACCAGAGCCCAGCGCCGATCAAGCCGACAACTATTAATGCTATTTTTATAATTTTTTGCATAATATTTTAGGGATTAAAAGTGGAACTTATTTTTTGTGATCTACCAACATATCGATCAATGTGATCGAAGAGTCTTCCATATCATTTACAATACTATCAATTTTTGCGATGATGTAATTGTAAAAGATTTGGAGTATGATCGCCGTAATAAGACCGAATACCGTAGTTAATAATGCCACTTGTATATCACCAGCAATAAGCGAGGCACTAAGGTTACCCACAGCGGCAATTTTTTGGAAGGCCTGAATCATACCGATTACCGTACCCATGAAACCAAGCATCGGTGCAACGGCAATGAATAAAGACAACCAAGAAACGTTTTTCTCCAGTTGACCCATTTGAACACCTCCATAAGCCACAACCGCTTTTTCGGCAGATTCCACACTTTCATCAGCTCTATCCAAACCTTGATAGTAAATTGAGGCAACAGGACCTTTTGTATTTCTACAGACTTCCTTGGCCGCTTCAATACCGCCCGATGCCAATGCATCTTCAACTTGTTGCTTCAACTTAGCAGTGTTGGTACTAGCCATGTTCAAGTAAATAATTCTTTCGATAGCAACGGCAAGACCTAAAATCAAGCATAAAAGTACGATACCCATGAAGCCCGCGCCCCCTTGAATAAACTGTTCCTTTAAAACTTGTGTAAATCCTTTTTCAGCTTCAGGCGCCGCATCTTGAACTAGCAATGCTACTGCTGCCACCTTTGCACTTACCATATTTGTACCTGCTACAAATGCCCCAGCGACTGCCAGGCTTGGAAATAATTTTTTCATTTTTTCAAACTTAAATTAGTTAGTTAATAGGGTTAAAGATAAAAAAAAAACGTTATAAAAAAAGTAAAATTTACTTGCAGAGAGGAAGGGATTCGAACCCTCGATACCCTTTTGGGGTATACACACTTTCCAGGCGTGCGCCTTCGACCACTCGGCCACCTCTCTAAGTTACCCTTTTTATGGGTGGGCAAATAACGAAAAAAATATTAGTTAATGAAATTAAACCGAAGTTAATTTTAAAGCATTTCGCCCCGTAAAGCGGTTTCAAAAACGGTTTTGAATAATTCGTGGGAGACGCCACAACCTAAAAGATACATCGCCTTGGTAATGGCAGCTTCAGTTGTAATATCCTTACCATTAATGACTTGCATTTTCTTTAGCTTTGAACTGGTCTCGTATTGCCCCATAATAACAGCCCCGCCAGAACACTGGGTGACATTGATAATGTGGATGCCATTTTTGATCGCATTTTTTAATTTCTCCAAAAACCAGTCGTCCAGAGGTGCATTTCCAGAACCATATGTTTCCAAAATGAGCGCTTTTAAGTTCTTAGTTGTCAAGATTGCATCCATAATATGCTCATTGATTCCGGGAAAAAGTTTCAAGATGGCCACATTATCATCCATAATGCGATGCGTACGCAGTGCGGATTTTTTCTTTTGTGGTAATAAATATTCATTGAAGATCGTTAAATGTACCCCTGATTCAATTAGATGCGGATAATTTAAGGAGGCAAAAGCCTGAAAATGTTCCGCGTTTAATTTTGTTGTTCGATTACCCCTATATAATTTGTATTCAAAGTACAGTCCCACTTCCTGAATCACAGGCTTACCTTTTTCCTGCAAAGCGGCTATTTGAATGGCCGTGATAAGATTTTCCTTCGCATCCGTTCGTAAATCACCAATGGGCAACTGCGATCCGGTCAGGATAACGGGCTTTGCTAAATTCTCAAGCAAAAAACTAAGCGCTGATGCCGTATAACTCATGGTATCACTACCGTGAAGCACCACAAAGCCATCATAGTCATGATAATTTTCAGTTATAATATCCGAAATAGTTATCCAATGTTTGGTATTCATATTGGACGAATCTATTGGATGCTCAAAAGAGAAACTTGAAATCGTACAGTCCAACTGATATAGTTCTGGAATATTCTTCAGCAACTGGGAAAAATCAAAAGCCTTTAACACTCCAGAACTATAGTCCTTCATCATTCCTATAGTTCCTCCCGTATAAATCAATAAGATACTTCGTTTGCGTGAGTTCAAATTTCTCTTTTTAAATATTATACCCCAAAGACTTCTTTGGAATTTTCAGTGGTCTTCAAAGCCAATTCTTCCTCAGACACTTCGTAAATAGCCGCTAGTTTTTTCAATACATCCACTATGTAAGCACTTTCATTTCTTTTGCCCCTATAAGGTGCAGGAGCCAAATAGGGAGCGTCCGTTTCCAATACTATATGTTCCATGTCTATATCTTTCAAAAACGTATCAATTTTGCCATTCTTAAAGGTTACCACCCCTCCGATACCCAGCTTCATATTGTATGATAGCGCTTTTCGGGCCTGTTCGATGGTTCCCGTAAAACAATGGAATATCCCTCGCAAATCGGCTCCTTTTTCACCTTCCAAAACTTCGAAGACCTCATCAAAGGCATCTCTACAATGGATTACTATGGGCAGCTTATATTTTTTAGCAAGCTGTATTTGCTTTTTAAAAGCAATCTGTTGCTCTTTTAAATACGTCTTCTCCCAATACAGATCGATACCAATTTCTCCAATTGCATAAAACGTATGTGAGGTTAGCATTTCTTCCACATGTTGTATTTCTTCCTCGAAATTTTCCTTGACATGCGTTGGGTGTAAACCCGTCATGAGATAAACATGATCTGGAAATTCTTTCTTCAAATCCATCATGCGTTGGGTATAGGTAGAATCGATAGCTGGAATAAAAAATCTACCAACCCCCTTTTCTATGGCATTTTTAATCATTTCATTCCTATCCTCGTCAAATGCCTCACTATACAAATGGGTATGTGTATCGGTAATCATCATGCCACAAAAATAGACTTATCTTTGAACAAAAAGTGCGATGGGATCCCTCAAAAAAGATTTAAATAAAAAAAACTACATCCGCATTCCACTGGTTCTTACAGCTACGAATCACTTTGAGATAAAAGCAAAAATAAATACGGTTGAAGGTACATTTATTTTAGATACGGGTGCATCGAATACCTGTGTCGGCATCGACCGCGTTGAATATTTCAATTTAATATCCAAAGAATCAAAAATCAAGGCTGCTGGTGCCGGCGCAACCAATATGGAAACCCTAATTTCCAAAAAGAACACCATCGAACTTTGTTCATGGAACTACAAAAAGCTCAAAATAGTAGTTTTTGACCTGAAACACGTAAATGAAGCCTTAATTACCCATGATGCTGAACCGGTAGATGGAATTATCGGGGCCGATATCTTGAAAAAGTCCAAGGCAATAATAGATTATGGTAAGAAATGTATTTATTTGAAAAATAAATAGGCTGTCTAAAAAGTTGGATTTTAGCCCTATTGTCATGTCATATTGAACGCAGTCGAAATACGTCAAAAATCAAAAAGTTGAAGTACTCCCCCGAAATTTCGGGTCGCTCCACATGACGAGGAGTTAACGTCTTTAGACAGCCTCTTACATTTCATATCCAAGCAGAGGTTTACATCTCCAAGGATTTCTTAATGTCATTGTCCATCAACAATTCTTCCGGACTTTCCAAGGCTTCCTTAATAGCCACTAAAAAGCCTACCGACTCCTTACCATCAATAATACGGTGATCATAAGAAACGGCAACATACATTATTGGCGCAATCGCAATAGCTCCATCTCTTGCGATGGGTCGCTCCACGATGTTATGCATCCCTAGAATGGCACTTTGTGGTGGATTGATTATCGGTGTGGATAACATTGATCCAAATACACCACCATTGGTAATGGTAAAGGTACCACCCGTCATTTCATCAACTGTTATTTCTCCCTCACGTGCCCTAAGAGCCAATCGTTTTACCTCTGCTTCAATTCCTCTAAAAGTCAGATTTTCTGCATTTCTAATGACCGGTACCATGAGTCCTTTTGGGCCCGATACGGCTATACTGATATCACAGAAGTCATAGGAAACCATTTCCTTGCCATCGATCATGGAATTCACCGCTGGATACATTTCCAATGCCCTTACTACAGCTTTCGTAAAAAAGGACATAAACCCTAGTCCTACGCCGTGCTTGCTTTTAAAATCCTCCTTGTACTTTTCCCTAAGTTCAAAAATGGCGCTCATATCCACTTCGTTAAAAGTGGTCAACATCGCGCTTTCATTTTTGGCCGAAACCAAACGCTCCGCTACTTTTCTACGTAACATGGACAGTTTTGACCTTGTCTCACCACGACTACCGCCTGTAGGAGTCCCCATAGATGGAACGGCATTGACGGCATCCTCCTTGGTGATTCGTCCATCACGGCCAGACCCTGAAACGGAATCCTTATCTATACCCTTTTCATCCAAAATTTTCTTGGCAGCGGGAGAAGGTACGCCTGATGCATAGGACTCCTTTGCCTGGTTGGGCTGGGGAGCTTTCTCGCTTTCCTTTTTATTGGAGGTTTCCTTCTTTTGCTCCTTTAATTCCTTTTCAGCATTACCCTCTGAACCTTCATCACCTCCAGACGATGAGTCTGCAGCTTTACTCGCTCCACCCGGTTTTTCGGCACTCGTATCTATTAAACATACGATAGCACCTACCGCTACGGCATCACCGACTTCTGCTTTCAACGTAATGATACCACTGGCCTCGGCAGGCAACTCCAGCGTTGCCTTATCTGAGTCCACTTCTGCAATTGCCTGATCTTTTTCTACATAATCCCCATCCTCAACTAACCATTCCGCTATTTCTACCTCTGTGATGGATTCTCCCGGGGAGGGGACTTTCATTTCTAGAATCATTCTTTCTATAATTTGATATGTTACTTTCTATTCTTTTGGTTTGGACATATTGTCCTTTGTCTTGTCAAAGACATAATCTATTACTTGTTGATGGCGCATCTTGGAACGAACCGCACTACCCGCTGCCGGCGCAGCATAAAACCGCCTTGAGGCTACCCTAAATCTTTGTACTTCGCTAAAATGCATCAATAAATGGCTCCATGCCCCCATATTTCGAGGTTCCTCTTGCGCCCAAACAAGGTCATCGGCATTTTCATATTTTGCAATCATATCCTTCATTTGCTCTTCCGGCAAGGGAAACAACTGCTCTACACGAACCAAGGCTACATCATCCCTTCCCAAATCTTCCTTAACCGCTAGTAGGTCATAATAGAATTTCCCAGTACAAAAAACCAAACTTTTAACTTTTTTGACGTTTGCAGATGAATCATCGATAACTTCCTGAAAACTTCCATTCGTTAATTCTTCAATTTTTGAAACTGCCTTTTGGTGTCGCAACAAACTTTTTGGTGTAAAAATAATTAAAGGTTTTCTAAAATTTGCCTTCATCTGTCGTCTCAAGATATGGAACATTTGTGCCGGTGTGGTTACATCGGCTATGTACATATTATCCTTGGCGCACAATTGTAAGTAACGCTCCATTCTCGCCGATGAATGTTCTGCACCTTGACCTTCATACCCGTGCGGCAATAACATCACCAGACCATTTTGAAGCTTCCATTTATCCTCTGCAGCAGATATATATTGATCGATCATAACCTGCGCGCCATTACTAAAGTCACCAAATTGGGCTTCCCAGATAGTCAAGGTGTTTGGGCTAGCCATGGCATAACCATAATCAAAACCGACAACACCATACTCGGATAAAAGCGAATTATATATCTGGAATTTTGCCTGTTGATCGGATAGTTGGTTCAACAAAATCACCTCTTCCTCACTTTCCTCCACTTTCAATATGGCATGGCGATGCGAAAAAGTACCACGTTCCGCATCTTGACCAGACATACGTACCGCAAAACCCTCTTCCAAAAGAGTGCCATAGGCCAACAACTCGCCCATTGCCCAATCTAGATTATCAGATTCAAAGTACATGTTAGAACGATCATTGATCAACTTCTCAACCTTACGCATGAATTTTTTACCCTTGGGCAATTCCGTGATCACCTTGGCAATCTTATTTAATTTATCCCTGTCAAAAGTAGTATCTACGGGATCCATCATTTCCCATTCCCGAACATTTTCAAATCCTTTCCATTCATCGGCCATGAAAGGCGTAATAACGGTCTTATCCTCTTTTCTGGAGTCCTCTAGTTTTTCTTCTAAGGAGTCTTTATATTGTTTTTCAAGTTCGGATACATAGGTATCATCAATTACTCCCTCTTGCATCAATCTTTCCGCATAAATATCCCTTGGATTTTTGTGCTTGGAAATGGCCTTATACAATTTAGGTTGGGTAAATCGCGGTTCATCGCCCTCGTTATGCCCATATTTTCTATACCCCAATAAGTCGATAAATACATCGCTTGCAAAACGCATTCTATATTCCAAAGCGAAAAGCGAAGCATGAACTACGGCTTCAGCGTCATCGGCATTTACATGAAGTACCGGACTCAAGGTAACTTTTGCCACATCGGTACAATAGGTCGACGTTCTACCATCTAAATAATTTGTGGTAAAACCTATTTGGTTGTTTACCACGATATGTATCGTTCCACCCGTTTTATAACCGTCAAGATTGGCCATTTGCACCACCTCATAAACGATTCCCTGACCTGCGATTGCGGCATCACCATGAACAACTATCGGTAATACTTTAGAGAAATCATCTTGATAATGCGCATCTTGTTTTGCCCTTGCAATACCCTCTACCACAGCACCTACCGCTTCTAAATGGGAAGGGTTGGGCGCAATGTTCATTTTAATTTTATTACCGTTATCCGACTTTCTATCGGATGTCCAGCCTAGGTGATACTTTACATCACCATCAAATATCTCCTGCTCATAATCCTTTCCATCAAACTCACTAAAAATATCCTTGGCAGATTTACCGAAAACATTGGTCAGAACATTCAATCGCCCTCTATGGGCCATGCCCATTACAAATTGTTTTACGCCCATTTCGGCGGCACGCTCCACAATGACGTCAAGGGCAGGTATCAATGATTCGTTCCCTTCCAATGAAAACCTTTTTTGCCCCACATATTTAGTGTGCAGAAAGGTCTCAAAAGAAATGGCATGATTTAATTTTTTAAGGATATGCTTTTTTCGCTCCGGTTTAAAATTGGGGTGATTGTCGTTGACATTGATCCAATCCTGGATCCATTTAACCCGCTCAGGATTACGGATAAACATATATTCTACCCCTATGGCATCGCAATAAATACTCTGTAAATGCCTTACGATCTCCTTAAGCGGACTCGGTCCGATTCCAATAATATCACCGGCATTGAAAACAGTGTCCATGTCGGTTGTTTCCAATCCGAAATTTTGAATATCCAAGCTTGGCTCATAATGTCTTCGTTCCCTAACAGGGTTTGTTCTAGTGAACAAATGCCCCCTACTTCGATACCCATCGATCAACCGGATAACCTGAAATTCCTTTTGCAAGGATTCTGGCATTTCACTCTTGGAGCCATCGACCATTACCGTTGTACGGGCCTCGTCAATATCCAGCCCCTCCAAGGAACTCTCCACGCCAAAGTCAAAACCCTGGAAAAAGGCTCTCCAACTAGGCTCTACGCTGTCCGGATTAACTAAATACTTATCATATAACTCTGAAAAAAAGGAGGTATGTGCGGTATTCAAAAAGGAATATTTATCCATGAGTTACTTTCTGTATCTTTAGAGTAAATTTGAGCAAAAATACAACATTTACAATATCTAACGGAAGAATATGGCGTATTATTGAAAAAATGAAAGTTTAAAAACAAAAAGAATAAATGGGCTTAAAAAATATAATTTTCATGCTCCTTGTCTGCCTTAATTCCACCCTTTGCATTGCACAAGTTTCGCGTAGCGATACCGATTTTTGGGACAAGGTTAGATTTGGTGGAAGTGTCGGTCTAGGTTTTGGCAACAGCGGTTTTAATGGTTCTATAGCTCCCAGTGCTATTTATCAACTCAACAATCAGCTCGCCGCAGGAACAAGCTTAAGTTTCAATTATGCCAAATTTGATGACAATAAATTCGTCGCCTATGGGGGAAGCATTCTTTCACTTTATAATCCTATCCCGCAACTGCAATTTTCTTCGGAATTTGAACAATTACGAATTAATAGAACTGTATATACGGGGGCAATCAATAGGGAGGAAAACTACTGGTTACCCGCCCTTTTTATTGGAGTTGGCTATAGCTCCTACAATGTAACCTTTGGGTTACGGTATGATTTACTTTATAACGACAGCAAAAGTATTTATGGCAATGCATTAATGCCCTTTGTACGAGTGTATTTTTAGCACCAAAGGACAAACTCCCTTAAAACCAATTAAACTGACTTAAATGAACAAATTGAAAAACAGGTATCTCTCCTTGGATGTTTTTAGAGGAATGGACGTTGCCCTCATGATTATTGTAAATTCACCTGGCAACGGCGTCACTAGATTCGGTATTTTAAAACATGCGGAGTGGCATGGTTTTACGTTGACCGATTTGGTTTTTCCTACCTTTTTATTCGTAGTCGGAAATGCCATGAGCTTTAGCATGAAAAAATATGAGGGCATGGGAGACGGTGCCTTCTTTAAAAAAATATTGAAACGTTTCTCCATCATCTTCCTATTGGGCTTCTTAATGTATTGGTTCCCATTTTTTGAAAATGGTGATTTGAAACCACTTGCCGAAACCCGGATTTTTGGCGTACTACAACGTATTGCACTATGCTATCTGTTTGCCTCCATTCTTATCTATTATTTCAAGACCAGAACGGTTATCATCTTTAGCGCATTGGCGTTAATTGGCTACCATGTGCTATTAGTAGCCTTTGGCGACCTCACCCTATTGGGTAACGCCGTTCTAAAACTGGATAAACTGCTTATTGGGGCAGACCATATGTACCATGGCAATGGGGGCGTTGCGTTCGACCCCGAAGGTTTATTAAGTACGTTACCGGCTATCGTAAACGTTATTGCGGGCTATTTGACAGGGAAATTCATTCAGAAGAACGGGCAAAATTACGAGACTGTGGCCAAACTTCTAATGCTTGCAGCATTGCTGGTCTTAGCCGGATTTGCTTGGGATTTGATTTTACCCTTCAACAAAAAACTATGGACGAGTTCCTTTGTACTTTTGACCTGTGGCATCGATATATTGATCCTTGCTATTTTAGTGTATGTATTGGATATGTCCAAAACCGGGAAATGGACCTACTTTTTTGAAGTTTTTGGTAGAAATACCCTATTCATTTACTTATTATCGGAACTCTTCATTATTTCCTTGGCAGAAATTTCTATGAAAGGGACGAATGCCTATACTTGGATTGCAGATACTATATTCATTTCCATTGCGGGAAATTACATGGGGTCACTCCTATTTGCGCTATGGATTATGCTAACCTGTTGGTTCGTCGGTTATATAATGGACAAAAAAGGAATATACGTAAAGGTATGATTTTATCCAGATATTTTAAAAAAGTAAACGTAGTACCTATTTATATTTGTTTCTGAACCATACTTTTTGGTATTCACGTTTTAGGATGAGGAAGGTCATTTGGTCTGCAACCTCAACAGCGTCCGTGATTTCGATATGCTGGAATTCCTTTTCCGGTATATCTATGGCGTAGAGTAAGTTTAAATATTCCGAAAAACGCTCCATGATCAAATAGTATATTTTTTCCCTAAGGGATGAAATAAGTGCGTCGCCATTGGCCCCACTTGGTACATCCCAAAAAATATTGGCTAATAGAAAATCCTTTTCCAATTGCTTTACAACCTTTCCAAAGAGCAATTGCCCACTAGCCAAATGGATTAATTCACCACTATTTTCAACCTCTAATTTCATAAAACCTACTTATGGCCGATTCATTTGGAACAACCGATTTACTGCTTGTAGACTAATCCTTCTTTCATTACAAAAACCACATTTTCCAACGTTTTCACATTTTTGTCAGGATTTTCGTCAACCGCAATAATATCCGCAAGGTAGCCTTGCTTTATTTGACCCACCTGATCTTCCATGCCTAATAATTTGGCATTTACAATAGTAGCCTGCTTCAATGATTCCTTTATCGGAATACCTGCCTCTAACAAATATCCAAAATCAATTGCATTTTTCCCATGGGGAAACACTCCCGCATCGGTGCCAAAGCCCATCGGCACTCCTTTTTTATAGGCCTTGCCCATAGTGGCCATATGCTTGGGGCCGATTTCCAAAGCTTTTTTAGCAACTACTTCTGGGAAAAATCCAGGTATCAATGCTTTCTCAGC
>JBBSKR010000039.1:0-22757 GCA_038256135.1 Flavobacteriales bacterium
TGGCGATAGAACCAGGTGCTACGTTCAATGCTTCATGTACCATGAAAGGGAAAGGCGGTACTATAGCCTCGGCGTCTAGTTCCCAGAGTTCGGGAGGTTTTAAACCATCAATAAGCGGAACCCCTAACAGTAAGAATGAGCCAGCAAAAGCCTCTTAAAGAGAAAGGATTTAATTCCTATGCTAGATTTACCAGTATTGTTTTTCAAATGATAGCAATTATTTTTGTTGGTACCTTCGTTGGTATGAAACTTGATGAAAAATTTCCAAATGAGAATAATTGGTTTACTATCGCTTTGGCTTTTAGTGCAGTAATTTTGTCAGTTGTTATTGTAATAAGAAATATAAATGCCGCTTCAAAGGATTCTTAAATGAGTAAAATATTTCGGAAAGTACAAAGTTCTTTTCTTCTTAAACTTTTGCTGTTTAGCTTTTTATTGGGCGCAACTCATTTTTATTTATTTGATAGTTTTTTTTCCAATATTCCCATTTTTTTTCCATTTTGGAAGATATACGCCTTTAATATCATTGCAGTTTTATTACTTTTTACCGTTATTAACTACCGATATTCAATTGGAAAGAAAATGGTATTTAATACTTTCATGGCTGGAACCTTATTAAAAATGGTTTTAGCCATTCTTTTTTTACTTCCATTATTTTTATCAATTATTGAAAATAAAAAAGTTGATGTCATCAACTTTTTTATACCATATTTTTTATTTCTCACATTTGAAATTTATTGCTTGAACTCCTTTTTGAAAAGCCAGTAAAGGGAAACAAATATGAATAAAACAGACCCATAGCAGTCAATAGAAATATTGTTTGCCAATTCGGTATTTGTCCTTACATTTGCACCGAATTAAAAGAGCCGTATTTTAAATTGATTCAGAATGAAGTTAAAGCACCATAAATCATCTTTTTTCGGACTTGTATTAATTTTGTCCTTTTTCAACAGTTTTATTGGTTCTTCTCAAGGACATGAGGTTGAAGAATTAGTGCATGAGATAGATTCTGCAGAGGAAGAATTTAATCCTCAGGACATGATAATTCATCACGTTTTAGATGCTCATGAATTTCATTTAATTGATTGGAACGGACATCCCATTTCTATTGCGTTACCAGTAATACTTTGGACTGATAATGGATTGACAACTTTTATGTCTAGTGAATTTCATCATGATGACTCTGGAGAGACTGTTGTTAATGCTAACGGCGGTAAGTTTGTTAAACTTCACGAAAAAATCTATCAATTGAACAGTAATGCTTCATTAGTCAAATTTGACAATGAGGGGCACCCGACAAACGCATCTATGCCTACTGATATCTCTATTACGAGAAATGTCTTTATGATGTGGATTTCTGTATTGATACTACTGCTGATTTTTATGACTGCTGCTAGAGGATATAAGAAATCAGAAAATAATGTTCCAACGGGAATATCAGGATTTGTTGAACCTTTGGTAATATTCGTTAGGGATGAAATTGGAATACCTATGATTGGAGAACATAAGTATAAAAGGTATATGCCCTACCTACTTACAATCTTCTTTTTCATTTGGATTAATAATATTTTCGGATTAATTCCAATATTAAACGGAGCTAATCTTAGTGGAAACATTGCGTTTACTTTCACTTTAGCTGTTTTTACCTTTGTCATAACAACATTTAGTGGAAATAAAAATTACTGGAAGCACATCTTCTGGATGCCTGGAGTTCCAGTTCCCATGAAAATATTTTTGGCGCCTATAGAAATTATTGGAATGTTTGTTAAACCAATTTCTTTGATGATTCGTTTGTTCGCGAACATTACTGCTGGCCACATTATTGTTTTGGCATTAATGTCATTAATTTTCATATTCAAGTCTGTAGCAATAGCACCAGTTTCTATAGCATTTTCCCTGTTTATCGGAATCATAGAAATAATTGTAACAGCCATACAGGCTTATATATTTACCGTATTGTCAGCCCTTTATTTTGGGATGGCAACTGAAGAAGAGCATCATTAATTAATTTAAATATTTTAGAACTATGAGTCTAGCATTAGTACAGGAAGTTGCAGCAGTAGCAGATTGGGGATCAATCGCAGCGATTGGAGCAGGTTTGGCAGCAATTGGAGCTGGCATTGGCATTGGTAACATTGGCGGAAAAGCCATGGAAGCAATGGCACGTCAACCAGAAATGCATGGAAAGATTCAATCTTCTGCTTTAATTTTAGCTGCCTTCGTTGAGGCGGTTGCTTTATTTGCAGTAGTTGTATCATTCTTGAAGTAAAAAGAATTAGGGCGTAACGGTTGGTTGCGCCCTAATTTTAATGATGTTTTTAAAAAATTATAGAAATGGATAGTAGTCAATTTGTAACCCCGGGATTTGGTTTAGTCTTTTGGACAGCAATTACTTTTTTGTTCTTATTACTAATTCTAAGAAAATTTGCTTGGAAGCCAATTTTAGGAGCGGTAAGTGAAAGAGAAGAATCTATTAAAAGCGCTTTGGCGTCCGCTGAAGATGCTAAAAAGGAAATGCAAAATCTCAAAGCTGACAATGAAAGAATACTTAAGGAAGCGAGAGCCGAGAGAGATGGTTTGTTAAAGGAGGCTCGTGAAATTAAGGATAAGATGATAGCTGATTCTAAGGAACAAGCCAAAGTAGAGGGAGATAAAATGTTGAAGCAGGCCCAAGCTGCCATTGAAAGCGAAAAGAAAGCGGCTGTTGCGGAGATTAAAGATCAAGTGGCGCAATTATCAGTTGCCATTGCTGAAAAAGTCTTAAAGGAAGAGTTATCCGGTAATGAAAAGCAATTGAAGTATGTGGATTCCATTTTGAATGATATCAAATTGAACTAATAGGGAATGAGCGAATCTAGAGCTGCATTACGATACGCAAAGGCCATTTTGGATATGGCCAAGGAAAATAAGGCCACGGAGGCTGTGGAAAATGACATGCGTTCCATTCTTGCCACGATTTCCGATAGTAAGGAATTAAAAGATGTATTGGCTAGTCCCGTTATATCCGGTATTTCTAAAAAAAATGCATTGTTGGCCATTTTCAAAGATAGCCATGCAATTACCGAAGGTTCCATAGGCATGTTGGTGGATAATAAGCGAATCGGTATGCTAAATGAGGTAGCCCTTAAATTTATTATCTTAAATGAACAATCAAAGGGCAAAGATGTGGCTTTCGTTACCACAGCCGTACCTTTAAATGCAGCAATGGAGAAAAAGGTATTGGAACAAGTTAACGGTATAACAGAAAACGAAGTAACCATTGAGAATAAAATCGATGAGAGTATCATTGGGGGGTTTGTCCTTAGAATTGGAGATTTACAATATGATGCAAGTATTGCCCATAAACTAAGTACCATAAAAAGAGAATTTTCGAGTAGTCTATAATAACTATAATGGATAGCAGATGATTTCATCGACCGTCCTTTATCTTATATCTAATTAAAAATGGCAGGAGTTAAAGCCGCTGAAGTATCAGCAATTTTAAAGAAACAATTATCAGGATTTGATGCTACCGCTACTTTGGATGAAGTAGGAACTGTTCTGCAGGTAGGTGATGGTATTGCCAGGGTCTACGGTTTGGCCAATGTCCAATACGGCGAGTTGGTCGAATTCGATGGTGGTCTTGAAGGTATCGTATTGAACCTTGAGGAAGATAATGTTGGAGTCGTGCTATTAGGGCCTTCCAAACAAGTAGGTGAAGGTGATACCGTAAAACGTACACAACGTATCGCATCCATAAATGTTGGTGAAGGAATTGTTGGCCGTGTGGTGGATACGCTTGGAAATCCGATAGATGGCAAAGGACCTATCTCTGGAAAAACCTATGAAATGCCTTTGGAACGCAAAGCACCGGGAGTAATTTTCAGGGAGCCCGTAACCGAGCCGATGCAAACTGGTATCAAGGCTATCGATGCAATGATTCCCGTAGGTAGAGGACAAAGGGAATTGGTGATTGGCGACCGTCAAACCGGTAAGACTACGGTTTGTATCGACACCATTTTAAATCAAAGGGAATTCTATGATGCAGGGGAGCCTGTTTTCTGTATTTATGTTGCCATCGGTCAAAAGGCATCAACCGTTGCAGGTATAGCTCAAGTTTTGGAGGATAAAGGGGCAATGGCGTATACGACTATTGTAGCTGCAAATGCTTCCGATCCCGCACCAATGCAGGTATATGCACCTTTCGCCGGGGCATCCATCGGGGAGTATTTCCGTGATACCGGTAGACCTGCTTTGATCATTTACGATGATTTGTCAAAACAAGCGGTTGCTTATCGTGAGGTTTCCCTTTTGCTAAGAAGACCTCCGGGACGTGAGGCTTACCCGGGTGACGTTTTCTATCTTCACTCAAGATTGTTGGAGCGTGCCGCAAAAGTCATCAATGATGATGCTATTGCAAAAAACATGAATGATTTACCTGACGTTTTAAAACCAATGGTAAAAGGTGGAGGCTCTTTGACCGCCCTTCCAATAATTGAAACACAGGCAGGGGACGTTTCCGCATATATCCCGACCAACGTAATTTCCATTACCGATGGTCAAATATTTTTGGAGCAGGATTTGTTCAACCAAGGGGTTAGACCTGCAATTAACGTGGGTATTTCGGTATCCCGTGTTGGAGGAAATGCCCAGATCAAATCGATGAAGAAAGTGGCGGGTACGTTAAAATTGGACCAGGCACAATTTCGTGAATTAGAGGCTTTTGCCAAGTTTGGCTCAGATTTGGATGCCGCTACCTTGAACGTAATCGAAAAAGGGCGTAGAAACGTGGAAATTTTGAAACAAGCACAAAACGATCCGTTTACGGTAGAAGACCAGGTTGCTATAATTTATGCAGGTTCAAAAAATTTGTTGAGAGATGTCCCAGTAGATAAGATAAAGGAATTTGAACGTGATTACTTAGAATTCCTGAATGCCAAGCATAGGGATGTGCTGGATTCGTTGAAAGCAGGAAAACTTACGGATGAGGCAACCGATACCTTGACCGCAGTTTGTAGAGATCTTTCAGCGAAATATAAGAGTTAAATAAAGTACTAATTACTAAGTAGTTAGTCCAAAGTATTAGGATGTACTTATTACTGTGTACTTGATACTAAAACTGATTATTATGGCCAATTTAAAGGAAATACGTAATAGGATATCATCTGTTTCATCAACGATGCAGATTACCAGTGCCATGAAAATGGTATCGGCCGCAAAATTGAAGAAAGCGCAAGATGCCATTACGGCCATGCGACCTTATGCCGATAAACTGACCGAATTGCTACAGAACTTAAGCGCAAGTATGGAAGGGGATTCTGGTAGTAAGTATGCCGATAGTCGAATCGTAAAAAAGGTGTTGGTGGTATCAATAACCTCGAATAGGGGCCTCTGTGGGGCTTTTAATACCAATATCCTAAAACAAAGTGTTCATCTTGCCGAGAATGTACATACAGGCAGAGAAATAGATTTTATGGCTATTGGTAAAAAGGCGAACGATTATTTGGGTAAACGCTATAAGGTTATTGCAAATCACAGTAAGGTTTATGAAGACTTAACCTATGATAATGTGGCTGATATTGCAGAAAGTTTGATGGAGTTGTTTGCCACCGGTGTATATGATCGTATTGAGATTGTATACAACAAGTTCAAAAATGCGGCTACCCAAATCGTGATGACGGAGCAGTTTTTACCTATCGTTCCAATGGAAGGCGAAGGCAATGGTAATACCGATTATTTATTTGAACCCTCCAAAGTGGAAATTGTAAAGCAATTGATTCCTAAATCGTTGAAGACACAGTTGTACAAAGGGATTCGAGATTCATTTGCCAGCGAGCATGGCGCACGTATGACCGCTATGCATAAGGCAACGGATAATGCAACAGAGCTGAGAGATGAATTAAAATTGAAATATAACAAAGCAAGACAAGCATCCATCACCAATGAAATTTTAGAAATTGTTGGTGGCGCCGAGGCACTGAACAATTAGGCGGAGCGGTAGCGGCGCCAAATTTTCCAAGTCGCGGGGCACTGAACAATTAGGCGGGGCGGTAGCGGCGCCAAATTCGCTATACTACGGTCCATTCGAGCGGAGTCGAGAACAACCAGATATTGATACTTATGACTCCCTGTCTTCCCAACCCACAGATTGCTTTACCTTGTTATCAATGGCGAACACTACAATTATCCATTGTTGAAAGAAAAACTACTAATTTTTCGAATCCAACGGCGATTTAATATTGCTCTGCTCATGTAGATCAATATATTTTTGGTTGAGCTCATCGGAGTCTCCATATTTTTTGCGTAAACCATCCAATTTTATTTTTAATCCTGCTAAGACATCAGCGTAGGCCGGATCATTATAAACATTGTTCATTTCATTGGGGTCCTTTTTGCGATCATATAACTCCCATTCATCTACATCATAATAAAAGTGTACCAGTTTATAGTCGATGGTAACTATCCCATAATGTCTTTTAACTTGATGTACCGCAGGATATTCATAGTAATGGTAATAGACCGCATCCCGGGTCCATTCAGCATTGTTTGAAGTTAGCAGCGGCATTAAGCTCTCCCCTTGCATATCACTTGGGGCTTTTATCTGTGCAGCTTCCAACATGGTTTGCGCAAAGTCTAGGTTTTGTACCATTTCCTCAGTTGTAATACCCGCTTTAATTCTATTGGGCCACTTAATTAACAATGGGGTTTTAAAAGACTCGTCATAAATGAATCGCTTGTCGAACCAGCCATGTTCACCCAAATAAAATCCTTGGTCGGAAGTATATATGACCATGGTATTAGCCGATAATTGGTTTTCATCCAAATAATCCAAAACCCTGCCCACGTTGTCATCTACAGAAGAGATACAAGCCAAATAATCCTGCATATACCGTTGATATTTCCATCTCATTTTTTCCTTGTCGTTCATGTGTGGCCAATTGGTCTCAAAATCCTCGTTTATCTTCGTCAATATGGGGTCATATAAAGCTTTTTGTTTAGCATTTGCCCTATTATATGGGCCATAGAAACCATTTTCATATTCTGGAACTTTAGGCGTCAAGTTCTTCATTCTGGCCGTAGTTTCAGGCCTAACCTTACTATCGTGATTGTACATCATATGGTCCAATAAATTCATTTCTGCAGTTTTTGCGGCAGTACCCCTATTTTTATAATCATCAAAAAGAGTTTCGGGTTCCGGGAATTTTTTATCGATAAACTCTTTGAATTTATCTGGTCTTGGCCACCACGGTCGATGCGGAGCTTTATGCAAATACATCAGCATAAAGGGTTTTTCCGGATTTCTTTTCTCCTCCAACCAATCTAGCGTTACATCGGTAATAATATCCGTAACATAGCCGGTAATAGTGGTGTCGCCATTCTTGGTGATAAAATCGGGGTTGATATAATTTCCCTGTCCCGGCAATATCATGAAATCATCTACTCCTTTAGGATTATTCCCAAAATGAAGCTTACCGAACATTGCAGTCTGGTAACCTGCTTTTTGAAATAATTGAGGGAAAGTCACTTGTGTAGTGTCAAAAGGGCGTTGATTATCTGTCTTGCCATTGATATGGGTATGTTTTCCAGTTAAAATGGTAGCCCTGGAAGGCGCACAGATAGAATTGGTAACGCTGGCATTGGTAAAAGTCATGCCTTCATTGGCAATCCTGTCGATATTTGGGGTTTTTATAAGTTTGGAATTGTACGCACTTATAGCTTGATAGGCGTGATCATCGGACATGATGAATATGATATTCGGTTTGTCTTGAATCCTTTTTTTGGTGTAGGAATACGTGATTAAAAGCACTATAATGAATACGGATATAAAAACCACTTTTTTCATAGCTGTTGTTTTGTTTACGGATGACCAACTAAATATACTAAAATTGTATCCGACCAATTCCGTATTTCCTTCCTTGATTGCCTTTTTTGTCCGACTTTTGCCAATCTTATGAAAGCCAAAAAAACTGCTTTACTCTTTATTTTTATCACAATTTTGGTCGATGTTATCGGTATAGGCATTATCCTTCCTATAATTCCGGAATTGATCATGGAGCTGACCGGAGAAGGAAATCACATGGCCATTATTTATGGAATGTGGTTGACTACTGCCTATGCAGGAATGCAGTTTTTATTTTCTCCGGTTCTAGGAGAAATTTCGGATAGATACGGAAGACGGCCCATATTGCTTTTAGCGCTTTTGGGCTTGAGTATAGACTATTTGATACACGCTTGGGCACCTACCATAACGTGGTTATTTTTGGGCCGCTTTTTAGCGGGTATTACAGGAGCCAGTTTTACCGTTGCCTCCGCATATATTGCTGACATTAGTACGAGGGAAGAAAAGGCCAAGAACTTCGGTTTAATAGGGGCGGCCTTTGGCATTGGTTTTATCATTGGCCCTGGTATTGGCGGCTTTTTTGGTGAAATCGATATTCGTTTGCCATTTTATATAGCTGCGGGACTCACGTTTGCAAACTTTTTGTTTGGTTGGTTTTTTGTCCCAGAATCGCTTATCCCGGAAAATAGAAGAAAAATCAATATGATGAAGATGATACCCGGGGTATCTTTGGTGGCATTAAGGAACTATAAAGGACTTTTATTGCTTATTTCTGCCTTCTTCCTAGCTAATTTGGCAGGGCAGGCATTACCCTCAACCTGGTCTTATTACGGAATTGAGCGCTATAATTGGAATCCAAGACAAATTGGAATTTCGCTTATGGTCGTAGGGCTATTGGTTGCCATAGTCCAGGGCTTTTTGGTTGGGGTACTGGTTAAAAAGTTCGGTAAACGCAAGGTAATCACATTTGGGTTTTTGCTTTGGACTGTGGGCATGTTCTTGTTTTCCTTCGCCACTGAACCATGGATGTTGTATGCCTTTCTGATACCCTATGCACTTGGTGGCATTGCCGGACCAACTGTACAAGGGGTGATATCCAATCAGGTTTCTGAAAAGGAGCAAGGAATCTTACAAGGGTCCATAACCGGTCTAGTAAGTATTACAGCGATTATCGGTCAGCTTATTTTTTCACCGGTTTTTTACTTTTTTATAAGGCCAGAGGGCGCCATTTATTTTCCGGGTGCGCCATATACCCTAGCTGCTGTTTTCTTATTAGCTGCTTTTTCATTGGCCTTTACGGCGATGAATCGTTTGGATGTAGAGCCCGAATAGAAGAAATCAGTTGTATTTGCTTAGACTGAGATGGTGATTTAATTTTTTTAAAGCTGGTAAATAGGTACTTTTAAGGCTTCAATCTAAGGTGTTTGAATCCAATCAAAAAACTCTTTAAGCAAACTGCTATTTATGGCTTGGCTACGGTCTTGCCTCGGATGATCTCATTCATTTTGGTACCCCTATATACTGAAGTAATGCCTCCAGGTACCTACGGTGAGGTTACATTAATATTTTCTTGGTTCGCTATTTTCAACGTTTTCATGGCCTATGGAATGGAGACCGCATTTTTTCGATTTTATAAGGAAGCCGATAATCGCAAGCAAGTCGTAAGCACGTCATTACTCTCCATAATGGGATCCACGCTATTATTAATGTGTTTAGGATTTCTTTTCAAAACACAAATCGCAAAGGGTCTTAATATTGAGTTGCAATACATGAACTATGTTTTTGGAATTTTAGCCTTGGATGCTTTGGTCATTATTCCTTTTGCGTGGTTGCGGGCCAATGAAAAGCCAATGCGCTACGCCCTAGTCAAGATATTGAACGTATCGCTCATGTTGGGGTTGAACATATTTTGCCTATTGGTATTGCCCAAATTGGCGCAAGACGGCGATACGGGTTTTTTCAGTTCATGGTACATTCCCGATTATGAGGTGCCCTACATTCTTATCTCCAATTTGGTGGCTAGTGGTGTGACCCTGCTTTTAATGATTCGGGTATATCTGCGAAGACCTTATATTTTTAATAAAATTTTGTGGAAACGAATGTTGAGGTACGCTATGCCGGTTATGGTGGCGGGAATCGCTTTCACAATTAACGAAGTGTTTGATCGCTATTTGCTGTCGGAACTATTACCGGAAGACATCGCAAAGAGCGAGATGGGAAAATATTCGGCCTGTTATAAACTGGCCTTGTTTATGACTTTGTTTGCTACGGCTTTCCGTATGGGGATCGAACCCTTTTTCTTCAGTCACTCCGATACCAAGAACCCACAAAGGGCCTATGCCCAAATCACCAATTATTTTGTTGTTTTGGGGAGTATCATTCTATTATCCGTGGTGGTATTTGCAGATGTTCTTAAAAAATTCATTGTCTTGGACGAATCTTACTGGGAAGCGATGCCGGTAGTACCCTTGATTGTTTTGGCCAGCTTTTTCTTGGGGATTTATCATAACCTTTCGGTTTGGTACAAAGTGACCGACAAGACCATTTACGGAGCCTATATCTCCATGATTGGCGCGGTTTTGACAATAGTCATCAACTTTGCTTTTATTCCATATTACGGTTATATGGCCTCAGCCGTGGCAACAGTTTCTGCTTATGGCACTATGATGATCCTTTCTTTTTATTTTGGGCGTATGTACTATCCCGTCCCGTATAATTTTAGAAAAATTATCTTTTATTTAGGAGTTTCCATCTTGTTTTCTACGCTATCATTTTACATTTTTGATAGAAACCTTTTTATTGGGATACCGCTGTTACTGATATTCTTGGGGGTAGTATATAAACTGGAATTCGATAATCTCAAAAAACTTTATTTAAATAGATGAACATAAAAATAATCAATAGGTCTAGCCACAATTTGCCGCATTATGAAACTAGTGCTTCGGCAGGTATGGACTTAAGGGCCGATCTATCCGAACCTATCACGTTGCAACCCTTGGAAAGGGCGGTTATAAAAACCGGACTTTTTATGGAGCTTCCTGTTGGGGTTGAGGCCCAGGTTAGGCCAAGGAGCGGTTTAGCGGCCAAAAAAGGGATTACGGTGCTCAATGCCCCTGGCACGATTGATGCTGACTATAGGGGAGAAGTTGGTGTTATTTTGATCAATCTTTCCAACGAACCGTTTATCATTGAAAATGGGGAGCGTATAGCACAAATGGTCATCGCAAAGCACGAACGTGCAGCATGGATAGCTGTTGATGTTTTATCCGAGACCTCTAGAGGAGAAGGCGGATTTGGAAGTACCGGTGTCAAATAGCATTTCTTTAAGGTAATGGCAATTTAAATTAGAAATGAAAAAAGTATTCTTTTTGGTATTAATTTGGGTTGGATTTTTCCCCACAATACCCAGCTATGCCCAGGAAGATCAGCAAATTGATGTAGAACAAAGTTCCGAGGTCTTTTTAGAGGAATACTCGGATGAATTTCAGGAAAACTTTTTTGAGGGATTAAAACAAAAGGGCATACAAAATTATGATCGCGCCATTACTTTTTTTTTGGAATGCAAACGCTTGCAGCCAGAAAATATGGTCGTGGCGTTTGAATTGGCGAAATCTCACTTTTTGGATAAAGAGCTGATTTTGGCTCAGGAATACGCTATTGAGGCAATTAATGGCACTCCTGAAAATTATTGGTATGCAGAAATATTATCAGAGATTATCGAGGCCAAGAAATCTGTTTTGGAAGAGGTAACCAAAGAGCTGCCTTGGAATAATCCCGATCTTAGAAGAAATATGGCTGAAATTTACTTTTTAAAAGGTAATTACCAAAACGCCAAAACCATACTAATTGGTTTAAAAGAGAAAAGTAAATATGGCATTTTGGAGAAACGTATAATGGATTCCATCGCCAAACAGGAATTAAAGAAGCAACCTGTAACTAAAGCTCCTTCAACAGAACCGAGTGAAAGCTTAAGCGAGGTGGAACAATATAAGTCGAGAATTGAGGCTCTTTTGGTTGATGGAACAAATGCGCAATCGATTCTCAAGAATTCTGAAGAGGCAGTGGAAAGTTTTCCTAACCAGCCGTATTTCTATTATGCCAACGGTTTTGCCCTTAACCGTTTACAAAAAAATGAGGAAGCTATTGAAGTATTGGAAACGGCATTGGACTACCTGTTTGACGATATTTCTTTAGAGAACACTATTTACAAAGAAATAGCAGAGGCCTATAACGCAATCGGTAATCCCTCAAAGGCAAATATGTACCTTAGTAAAATTAAACCAGGTTTTTAGATGATGAAGTTTATGAAAATGATGGGAGCAAGGCAGTGGTTTTTAATAGGGATGTTGGTGGCAATCTCTTCCTGTAAAAGCACCAAGGTCATTTCTGGAGGATCTGTGGATACAAGATTATCGGCAAAGTCGGTGATTAAAGCACATTATCAGAATGAGACCAATTTCAAAACTTTGAACGGAAAGGTAAAAATTGGGTATTCTGATGGGGAATCTTCGCAAAATGTATCCGTAAGTCTGCGGATGGAAAAAGATAAGGCCATTTGGATGAGCGCACCTTTAGGCATTGTAAAGGCCTATATAACTCCAAATCGGGTATCGTTTTACAATAAACTGGAGAATGAATATTTTGATGGGGATTTTTCTTATTTAAGTGATTTGCTCGGTACCCAGGTAGATTTTTCAATTCTTCAGAATTTATTGATCGGTCAGGCAATAATAGATTTAAGACAAGAAAAGTATACGGTCGATATCACAGAGGATTCGTATAGGCTATTACCTAAATTGCAAGGGGTGCTTTATAAAACCTTATTCAGAATTGAGCCAAAGAATTTCAGAATGGCGGTACAGCAACTTTCACAGCCTCTTGAAAAAAGGCTTTTGGAAATATCCTATAAGAATTATCAAAATATAGAGAAGGTCGTTTTTCCTAATGAAATTAAAATCAAAGCGATCTCTGATGATAATGTGAACGACATAGAGCTAGAATTCAGGAACATAGAATTGAATACCCCTGTTAATTTTCCATATAAAATACCAAAAGGTTTTAAAGAAATAGAGCTATAAATACATGCCGTCCAACATAACATATAGGGTTTTATTGTTATTGCTTTTATTTTTCACGGTGACAGCTAGTTTTGGCCAGACCAGTGAACAAAAGGCATTGGAGGAAAAGCGCGAACAGCTTCAATCGGAAATACGGGATATCAATCGTTTGCTGTTCGCCGAAAAAAAGGAAAAGGGGAATGTGTTGGATCAAATGGAAGCCTTGGATAAGAAAATTAGCGTGCGGCAGCAGTTGATTAGGGTCACCAATCAACAGTCGAATTTATTGAACAGGCAGATCAATACGAACATTAGGAACATTGGTAAATTAAAAACAGAATTAAAGGAAATCAAGGAAGAGTATGCGGTTATGATCCAGAAATCCTATCAGAACAAATCCAAACAGAATCGATTGATGTTCTTGTTATCATCTGAAAGTTTCTTTCAAGCCTTCAAAAGGCTGCAGTATATGAAGCAATATACGGACTATAGGAAGGAACAAGGAGCGCAGATAATCGTCAAAACAGACGAACTTTCCCGATTAAATTCCGATTTAAATGAGGAACGTAAAGTGAAAGAAGTACTGTTGGTACAGAACAAAAAGGCAAAGGATCAGCTATTCGCAGAAATTCAAACACAAAAGGGTCTTTTGGGGACCATTCGAAAGAACGAAAGCAAATATGCCAGTGCGATTGAGACTAAAAAACGGGAATCTCGTAAAATTGACGAGCAGATAGAAAAACTGATCAGAAGCGCAATTGCCGCTTCAAATAAAGCATCTGGGAGTACGGATAAAAGCACCAGTAAGTTTGTACTTACTCCGGAAGCAACCATTGTGGCCAATAATTTTTCTGCCAATAAGGGAAAATTGATTTGGCCCGTCGAGAAAGGTATAAAAAGCCAAGGTTTCGGAATTTATAGCGATCCGGTCTATCCAGGTATAAAACACCAAAGCAACGGTGTGATTATCGCCACCGATCCCGGATCAAAGGCCAGGGCTATTTTCGAGGGTGAGGTTATTGCAATTTTGGCTGTTCCTGGCGGGAATAAGGGTGTTCAAATAAAACATGGTAATTTTATTAGCACCTATTATAATCTTTCTGAACTTACCGTTAAAAAAGGCGACAGAGTGGCAAGTAAGGACGAATTAGGTACTGTTTTTACCAATCAGACGAATGGACAAACGCGTTTGAAATTTTATTTATATCAAGATACATCACGGTTAAACCCAGAGGAATGGGTGTACCGACTTTAATTATACAACGTCATGGGCAGGAACGAGACTATTACGGATATCCAAGGGACTTTCACACTACACAACGGAGTAGAAATGCCCTATTTGGGATTGGGGACCTATCAATCGGATAATGATCAGGAGGTTGTGGATGCCGTAAAAAGCGCATTGGAAATAGGTTATCGACATATTGATACGGCCTCGGTCTATAAGAATGAGGAGGGTGTAGGGCAGGGTATACGTGAAAGTGAAGTGGCCCGCGAAGATATTTTTGTTGTCAGTAAGGTATGGAATACCGATCAAGGGTATGAAACCACCTTAAAAGCATTTGATGATAGTTTAAAACGATTGGGGTTGGACTATTTGGATTTGTATTTAATTCACTGGCCTGTGTCCGGAAAGTACGCCAATACTTGGAAAGCCTTGGAACAACTATATAAGGAAAAAAAGGTGAGGGCGATTGGGGTAAGTAATTTTCTAAAACATCATTTAGAGGATATTTTGGATGACTGTAAAATAATTCCAATGGTGAATCAAATGGAATTTCACCCGCATGTTGTCCAACAAGATTTAATCGATTTCTGTACGAAAAATACCATACAGTATGAGTCTTGGTCTCCTTTTATGCAGGGTAAGGTCTTTGATTTGGATATCTGTAACGGATTGGCTAAAAAATACGGGAAATCTGTAGCACAAATTATACTACGGTGGAATTTACAAAAAGGCATTGTTGCAATTCCTAAATCGGTACATGCGAAACGGATCAAATCCAATGCCGATATATTCGATTTTGAATTATCCAAAGAGGATATAGCCTTTTTGGATGACTTGGAAAACGGACAGCGCACCGGTCCGGATCCAGATAATTTTGATTTTTAGCTTTTAGTAAATAGCGCTTTTAGTTCGGTAGCATCATCCGGTTTCATTTTACCAGCCAAAACAAGGCTCAATTGTTTCCTACGAAGTGCACCATCATAACGTTCTTTCTCCAATTCCGTTTCTGGGATTAGTTCCGGTACTTCAGTTGGCTTACCTGATTCGTCTACAGCGACAAACGTGTAAATGGCCTCATTCGCCTTGGTGCGTTTGCCATTATAACGATCTTCGATCCACACATCGATGAACACCTCCATTGAAGTGTTATAGGCTCTGGAAACCGCTGCTTCAACGGTCACAACACTTCCTAAAGGTATAGCCAGATTAAAGGCAACATGGTTAACGGACGCCGTTACCGTAATTCTACGGCTATGCCTACCGGCAGCGATACTAGCGGCACGGTCCATACGGGCCAATAGCTCCCCTCCAAATAGATTTTGCAGGGCATTGGTTTCGCTGGGTAAGACCATATCGGTCATCGTAGTTCTAGATGCTGTAGGTGTTTTGGCTTCCATCAAATGAAATTTTCCGCAAAGATACGGGCATCTGGGATAGTTATAAAATGTGCAAAGGTTTATTTTTTGGAGAGCAACCAGGCATCTTTGCTCTGCGTACGCTTTATCTCTCGTAATGCTTTTAGTGCATCCTCCGGATTTGGATACCGGTCATAGGTGACCACATGAAGTCCGTAAGCATTGGTTCCAAAATAAGCCGCATTATACCCTTTTTTTTGTAGCTGCCCTATTTTTCTATCGGCATTCGCTTTAATTCTAAAAGCACCTGCTACGATATGATGCATCTCCCCTTCAGCATTAGCTGGTAGAACATTGGTTTTCGCATCAACGGTAACTGTCGGTAATTCTAATGGCGATAGGTCAAAAAAGGTAGCTTCTTGTATTTGTTTCGTAACATATTCTTGGGCATCCTGTCTGGCTACCTGCTCATTGGTGCGTTGTTGTTGGTAAGCGCGATACCCTGTTACACCGGTTGAAAAGGCCAATAATAAAATAGCCGCATATTTCAGATAGGGTCTAAAGCCTTTGTTTTGCCTGAGTTCCGGACTTATAACGAATGGTATTTTTTCTTCCATCTCTACCACTTCCTCTTTCAAAATTTCTCGAGTAACGGGAATAGCGTGAAAATTTGAAAATCCGAAAGAAGCGGTTAGATAATTGGGTTCCGACGCTGGTTGGAATAAAATGTTAGCGCCTTCGTTCGCGGTTAGTAAACCAATGTTCCTAAGGTTTAAGGATGATTCAGCAGTTAAGGTTTTCTTCCAAGTCTTAATCTGCTTCTCAATCAAAGTAAGGGCTTTTTCAAAAGAAATCTTTTCTGATTCTGCTATATAAGAAACCAATAAGCCGTCATTGGAAATTAATTGTCCATTGAACGCAATGGTTTTGCTAGGGGCGAAAAATGTATTTGTATCTTGGTTGATCCGGGCTGGAGTTTTTTGGGTAAGGAATGCACCGAAACCAGGAACAACCACACAGTTGTACCGATATAATAAATCGCTTATATAGTGTTCTAGTACCATACCGAGGCAAATATGAAAAAAATAAAGTGGCTTAAAAACTCCTTTCGTGACTTTTTATTAACATAATTTTACACTTAAATTGTGAACAATTCATGGAATCTACACAACATACTGCTGATGAACTCATTGCAATACTTAGATTGCAACACGTTCCAAATATCGGTGATGTCCTGGCCAAGAAATTAATTTCACACTGTGGTAGTGCAAGTGCAATTTTTGGGGATAAGCAACGTAACCTTTTAAAAATTGATGGAATTGGTACCATTACGCTAAAACATTTATACGAAAAGGAACACTTGGAGGCTGCTGAAGCTGAATACCATTACTTATTAAAAAACAACATTTCATATACCTATTTTCAGGATGCCTCGTATCCACATTATTTAAAGCATTGTATCGATGGTCCTATCCTATTGTTTCAAAAGGGAAATATCGATTTGGATCAGCGAAAAATCATTAGTGTGGTAGGTACCCGTAATATTACAAGTTATGGGACGGATTTTTGTGCACAGTTTATTGAAGATATAGCTCCATTAAACCCTGTTATCGTTAGCGGTTTTGCCTACGGCGTCGATATTTGTGTTCAGCGTGAAGCAATTAATCATGGGTTACAGACGATAGGGTGCCTGGCCCATGGATTGAATCAAATCTACCCTAAGGTACATTCAAAATATCAATCTGATGTGTTGAAGAACGGTGGGTTTTATACGGAGTTTTGGAGCAACAGTAATCCGGAACGGGAGAATTTTCTAAAGCGCAACCGTATCATTGCCGGAATGAGCGAAGCGACCATAGTAGTAGAATCTGCAGAAAAAGGCGGAAGCTTGGTGACTGCAGATATTGCCAATAGCTATAACCGCGATGTTTTTGCTGTACCGGGAAGAACAACAGACAAATATAGTCTGGGCTGTAATAATTTGATCAAACAACAAAAGGCACATGTGCTAACTTCAGCCGCTGATTTAATCTATTTGTTGGATTGGGATGTGGAGGAAAAGCAAAGTAAGACCATACAGAAACAATTATTCGTGAATTTGGATGAAACGGAGCAAGGTATCTATACATATCTTCAGGATAATGGAAAGCAATTGTTGGATAGTATCGCTCTGGATAACAAAATCCCGATATTCAGGGCATCCTCCACTTTACTAAATATGGAAATGAAGGGGGTCATACGGCCGCTACCGGGAAAATTGTTCGAAGCGATTTAGATTTTGACAGACTAAACGGTCTATTTAGAGCCGCATTTCAATAAATTTCGCTCCAATTTTTCTCCTTAACGATTAATAACTACTGAAAATCGATCGTCTATTGGTAATAAGCAATATGGTTAAAACGAAATACCGACCAAGCGGTCGGTTCTCTGTTTTATGCAAATTGATGACAGTAATTAGTAGCCCAATTTTCCCCGTACCCGTTCCAATACCCCATCCGCTACTTTTTTAGCTTTTTCAGCACCTAAGGCCAAAGCTTCATCTATCTCGTTTAGGTTATTCATGTAGTAATTGAATTTTTCCCGAGGTTCTTCAAATTTGTTTAGGATAACTTCGTAAAGTGCCTGCTTCGCGTGACCATAACCGTAAGTTCCGGCTAAATAGTTAGCGCTCATTTCCTCTATTTGCGGTTGCGTGGCCAGTATTCTATATAGTGCAAACACATTGTCGGTCGAAGGGTCTTTAGGATCTTCCAAAGGTGTGCTATCGGTTTGTATGCCCATGATCTGCTTTCTTAATTGCTTGTCCGTTTGAAAAAGGCTGATCAAGTTGCCTTTGCTTTTACTCATTTTGGCGCCGTCCGTTCCAGGAACGTACATAGTTTCTTCTTGTACCTTACCATCTGGCAGGACAAAGGTATCGCCCAGCTGGGCATGAAAGCGCGAAGCCACATCACGGGTCATCTCTATGTGTTGCATCTGGTCCTTACCAACAGGAACGATATTGGCATCGTACAATAAAATATCTGCCGCCATCAACATCGGATAGGTAAAGAGACCTGCATTTACATCCTCCAATCGATCCGCCTTATCCTTGAACGAATGGGCAAGGGTCAGCCGTTGATAGGGAAAAAAACAACTCAAATACCAAGCAAGCTCGGTTACTTGTGGCACATCACTTTGTCTGTAGAATACCGTTTTTTCAATATCTAGACCAAAAGCCAACCAAGTAGCTGCAGTGGCATAGGTGTTTTGTCGTAATTCCGCCCCATTTTTAATTTGGGTCAGGGAATGCATATCCGCAATGAATAAAAAAGATTCATTTTTAGGGTCTTGGGCCATAGCTATTGCTGGGGTAATTGCGCCAAGAATATTCCCTAAATGCGGTGTTCCTGTACTTTGTATGCCTGTTAAGATTCTTGCCATATGCTTTGGTGCTAAGTCGGCAAAGGTAAAACAAATCCAAAAAAGCGAACCTAAATAACTACTTTTGATTTATGCTAAAAGTGGTCATACAAACTGGTCAAGCACTATACCGTATTTGGTTTTATATTTTGGTGACCGTACCCATTGTAGTATTCTTTCCGGCATTAGTCATTTTTGCTTCCAAGGAGACTTGGTATCCCCAGTTTTTTTGGATGGCTCGGAATCTTTGGGCCAAACCTATACTCTACGGTATGTTTTGCTGGCCTAAAATTCGGTACCATGAAAAAATGCTCAAAGGGAAGAGCTATATGTTGGTGGCGAACCATACCAGTATGCTGGATATTATGTTGATGTTGGTAGTAAGCAAAAATCCTTTTGTTTTTGTAGGGAAGAAGGAATTGGTAAAGATTCCATTGTTCGGCTTTTTTTACAAACGGGTTTGTATTCTGGTAGACCGTGATGATACGCAAAGCAGGACCGGCGTGTATAGGAGGGCACAAAAACGGTTACAGCAGGGCCTAAGTATTTGTATTTTCCCTGAAGGTGGTGTGCCAGAGGAGCATATTTTACTTGATAATTTTAAGGATGGCGCCTTTAAAATGGCCATTGCCCATAAAATTCCGGTAGTACCTATCACCTTTTATGATAATAAGAAACGTTTTTCTTTTACTTTTTTAAGTGGTGGACCCGGTAAATGTAGGGCAAAGGTACATCCGTTCTTTAAAACCAAACCTTTGAATTCTGAAGATCCCTCAACGTTACGAAAAAGTGTTAGGGAAACTATATTAAATGAATTGGTCAAAAATAGCTAGAATCTATAGCCTAGGTGGATTCCCCCTTTTCCGATAATGGTAAATTCCCTTTCATTTTTAAAAAGATTACGACCAATTCCCAAATCAACTTCTACGACAAAACCTCGTTTTGATAAAACCTTAACGCCGGCACCTATACCTAGTGCAAAATCCACTATATTTTCCTCATATTCATCATAATAATAAATATCACTTACTGCATCATAGGTATAGTCATTGACAGAATTTAACATTCCAAAGGCTTCAACAAAAAAACCTGTCGCATATTTTTTACCAAAATATTGGCGATAATAAGGTGAAATATAATAGTTTACGGATACATTTTCATCATCATAAGCAAGAAATAAGTCTACTCCTATACCAGACTCCTCGTTCATCAGGTATTGATAATCGAGTTCTAAAGCCCCTAAGATTAAAAACAGGCCGTTTATTTTCAATTCATTTTTATCCTCTGAAAGGTTATTCGACAAAACATTCTCTTGAGAAAATATAGAAATACTAAACAGGCAAAAGCTGGACAAAATAATTTTATTCATCATGATTTTTTAAAATTTAAAACTAAGTCCGCTGTATACCCCAATGGAATAGGGCCTAAATGTACCATCAATTTCCGAAAAGGTATTGAGCTGATATTTGAAAATGGGCTCCAGATTAAAACGTATTTTCGGTGAAAATTTATAGTTGAGGCCAATACCCATATTGGCGCTAAAATTAAGGTCGTTTATATTATTGGCTTCCCCAATCTCTGTAGTAAGTTCCCCGGCAGTCAAGGAAACTGCATTATCTATTAAGAACAGGGAGCTAACACCTCCTATTAGGTTAACCCCAAATTTTTTGTCCACTAAAGCATAATTTATTTCAAGTGGTAATTCCAAATAGCCTAATTGCTGGGACATAAAACCATCTCTCACTGCACTTTTAGCACTAACATCTAAAGAACTATTGGTAGTATTAAATTTATCAGAAACTACCTCTTTACTGGAAATAATTAAACTTTTTGAGGTTGAAGCGTAATTAATGGAGGCGATTTGGCCATTACTGGAAAGGGCATTCAGGGAAGATGAAAATGTCACGTCATCGGTATCGTAGCCATAATCCACTTTGTGAATTCCGGAACGAATAGTCAACTTTTTTGAGACCGCATAGGCAACCGATAGACCGTAACTCAAATTAATGTTCCCCGATTTGGAATTCGGCACAAAAATGGAATGTACCGGGGATCCCTCGCCAATGGCATTAAAATATACAGGGGCAATACTTGGGCCCGCAGACCATCGGTTGGTAGTTGTGTTTTGCTTTTCTTCTTCTTGATTAACTATTGCATCGAAAATCGATTTTTTATCAGCTTCGGATATTTCCTGATTTTCCTGGTCAGTTTCGTTTGCTGTTACCGCATTTTCCGATTCCAAACCTTTAAAACCCATTTTATTTTTATCGGTATTTTCCGTCGATGTGACCACTTTGGCATTTGACTGGGCATTTTCTACGCTAGCTTCATTTGGTAAAGTTTCACCTAACCCATTCGTTGAATTATTTGTACTTATTGACGCATTATCCTTAGCGTTGGCTTTCGATTCTTTGGTCCTGTTTTCAACTAATGCATTCTTGTTTTGAGACCAATCACCCTTTGAAATGCTACTTTCTTTTCGCGTTGATTGGGTTACTCTTTCTTGATTTTTTGTAGTCATCTGATTCTTTTCCTGGGATTTTGCACTTTTCCCAGAAGTTTTCTCCACCAGTTGTTCAGTAGCAACTTTAGGTGTGTCAACTAAATTTTTATCTACGGATTCAGAATTAGTTTCTTCAACCTTTTGCTGGGTTCCAACAAAAATTTCGTCGTTAGTCTGTGTGTCCGAAAACGGATTGAATAGTAAAAAAGTGATTGCCAATGCTGCCGCAATGCCGCCTAATTGCCACCAAAACGGAATCATCCGTTTTTTTTTCTTTTTGTCCAATGACGCATCAATGGCCCTCCAAACATTGTGGTTAGGAGCTTCCTTGAAGTCCGAGAATTTCTCTTGAAAGAGTTCGTCTAATTTCTTTTTCTGCATTCTTCAATTTTTCAGTTTATAATCTATCCGACTATAAAAAATGTGTCGTTATAATTACGAGTATGCCAACAACCGATTGGGATATCTTCGTTTCTATTTTTTGCTTTAATAAAATTCGGGCCCTGGCAAGGTTCGATTTTGATGTTCCTGTAGTGGTGCCCAATAACTGGCCTATTTCTTTATGGGTATACCCATCCAAAACATATAAGTTGAAAGTCGCCCTGTATTTATTTGGTAAATCCCTTATATAGCCCAAGAGCGTTTGCAAGTCAATGTCGCTGTAAGCATTGTCAACCGTAACTTCTGCTTCGGTGTTTTCAGAAACAACGTTTAAGTATTCCTCTTTTCTATATTTCTGCAAGGCAGTGTTTACGGTTATCCTTTTCATCCAACCTTCAAACGAACCTGTGTTCTTGAATTGACCGATTTTTTCAAAAATGGTCATAAAACTATCGTGTAGGTTGTCTTCTGCCTCCGCTTTCGTATAGGAATACTTTAAACAAATGCCAAAAAGAGTGTCGGCATAGGCCCTATACAATAGTTCCTGTGCTTTTCGGTCACCTTTTTTGCAATTATGTATGAGTTCTTCTAGACTCACATAGGGCTGGTTAAATTAATATTTAAGGCGCATTAACAGGTACTATGATTTCTAAATATTCCGGCTCCCCATCACTGCTTTCACCCGTATAAAATTTAAAGGTGTATGGGTCCGTGTAAATTACGGAAAAATTAAAGGACGCTGTTTCTTCAATAATCGCTTCAGTACAAGATTGACTGTCTGTGCGTACGGAACCCACCGCTACGACGTTGCGTACCGTTAGTGCCTCTCTTTGCACATCAAAACCTTCATAAAAGGTACAACCATCCGGTTTCAGATAAGTAACCGTTATGACATAATTTTTATTGAAATCAAAAGATTCCGGTAATTCCGCATCCACAATCTGCAATTCAATAAAATGAAAGTTTGGCCCATCGTCATCTATAGAGCAACCGTTCAAAATAAATGCTGTAA
>JBBSKR010000040.1:0-22606 GCA_038256135.1 Flavobacteriales bacterium
GATTCCCTTTTAAGAACCTAGGTTTGAGAAATGAAAAGTTGGCTTACATATTTTAAACAACAACCCCACTAATGTAGCCTAAAGGCCGGCCTACCGGAGAGGTGATCGGGGGAAATATCCGATCTGGTAGGTTTGGCTTTTATTTTGAAATAGCGTCATTTAAAATCACAAATGGAAGAAGCCAAATTGTTTTGAAAAAATAAGGACATTAGAAAAGAAACTTTTGATATTCAAAAATGGATCCTAAGGAACGAATAATACGTTTTGCATTACTGGTTTTACTTTACACCTGTTTGATGGTCGGCATTCTTGCTTTAATAAATATCTTATTTCTTTCAAATTAGCTATTGAGCAATATTCTATAATTGTACCATTTTTGTGATAATAAATTCATGGTTGCCTTTATAGAATAAAGCTTAAAATTTTCAATTAATGGTAAGACAATATACATTTTTGTGCCGTGTTTCATGGTTGTCAATTGGCTTAAAGTAACAAAGACCTAGAGTTTATTTGACCTCCAATTTAATTGCTTTTCAGGTCCCTATTCTTGAATATTAGCATGCAATAAAATATCCCGTAGCCAATCCTGTAGAAATTTAAACTAACTAAAGACCTTAGCCATTACATGGCCGAAAAAAGTTTATTTTATGATTGAAGTCCCTAGATACCGCTTAAAACACAGCCATTTAATTCACATACAAATGGTACATTTGAAGTTAAATTGTAACCCATGAGATTCATTGTTGTTTTATTGTCTATTTCACTCTTCGTAATAAGTTGCAATGAAAGTCCTAAAAACAGCATCGCCAATAAAGAAGTTAAAATTCGCGAAGCTAAAAGTTATGCCAAATACGATTGGCAAATGGATTCCATTTATAATCGCTTACAAATAAAGGATACTGCAAATGATTTAAAGTGGAAAGCTGCTATTAGTCCACATGACAACTATCGCTTTGCAGGTGAACTCTATTATAAGGCATTACGGGGAATCAATGCCCCAAAAATCATATTAATAGGTGTGGCACATAGGGCCCGTAATTATAACCTGCAGGACAAACTTATTTTTGGAACATTTACAGAGTGGGAATCTCCCTATGGCGGTATTGACGTATCATCTTTGAATGAAGAAATAATGACGCATCTGCCAAAAAATAACTTTATTGCACATGACAGCATGCAGATTATCGAGCATTCGCTCGAAGCGATTATACCATGGCTGCATAAAAAAAATAGAAAGGCAGAAATTGTTCCAATTCTTGTTCCCTATATGAATTACACCGCTATGGACTCCTTAAGCAATAACCTTGCAGAAGTGGTTCATAAAATAATCGACGAAAAGAACTGGGAATACGGCAAGGATGTAGCCGTAGTTATTTCCAATGACGCGGTTCATTATGGCGATTTAGAATGGGGCGATTCTAAAAATATGGCCCCTATGGGCACTGATTCGGTCGGAACTGAAGAAGCTAGGGCAATGGACTTAAAAATTATTGATGAATGTTTAACCGGAACGATAAATACCGAAAAAATTAAAAAGTTTACCGAATACACTGTTCAAAAGGAAGACTATAAGGAATACAAGTGGGTTTGGTGCGGTAGGTATTCCGTTCCATTTGGGTTGTCATTTGCAAATAATCTTAACCTATTGGAAAATGGTGAAGCACTCAATGGTACATTTTTAGGATATCAAACTAGTATTGATCATCCCTTGGTCGAAGTAGAAGATCTGGGAATGGAAGTTTCCGCCCTTTCAACCAACAGGCATTGGGTCGCTTATACGGGTATCATCTACCAATAACCAACCCAATTATATAAAAATTTCTTTTTAATTAAAAATTATAAAGGGTTTTCATGGCTTCTACTGGTTATTAATTTTTCTTCGATATCAGCCAAGAACCTCTAAAGTTATATTTGTTTGTAATCTTTATCCAATTTACCTGAAGGTAATCGCCTTTTGATTCCCGTTATACTTAAATGGCGCAAATGAATCATCCACCACTTGGCAATCCACTAGTACCCCGGTTCCGTTAGCATTACCAAAAATACTAGCCACTGCAGCGTCTGCAGCGTCCCTCCCGTTTGCAATTTTCACCAAACCGTTTAGGGGTGCAAGATTGGTAGGGTCGAAAATAATCCAATTCCCATCAATATAGGCTTCCATACAAGCATGAAAATCTTGGGGGTCCAGTTGATACGCATAGCCTGTAAAATACCTTGCAGGAATTGATAGTGCCCTACATAAGGCAATTGCCAAATGCGCAAAATCACGACAAACCCCGACTCTTTCTGTTATCGTATCCATAGCAGAGGTTTGGGAATCAGTACTTCCTCTTTTATATTCTATATTGGCATTGATCCATTCGGTTATGGCCAATACCCTTTGATAAACAGAGTTATATTGGCCGAATTCCTTATATGAAAATGTCATCAATTTATCCGATTGACAATACCTACTTGGATATAGAAAAGATGCAATATAACTGTCCATATCCACAATTGGAACGGAATTGGCAGAATTACGTTCATCCAAAATGGTATAGTTCATGTCGACCAGGGCAGCATAGGTCACCTTGAAACAAGTTGGTTCTTGTACTTTCAACCGAACAAATCTTGAACTCCCGTCATGTGCTGTATATTGTTCCAATTCTATTGGAAGATCAATCAATAATTGTTCTTCCAAAACAGTTTGGCTGGCTGTATTTAGAGCATGGATATTAAAAATAAATGTTGTAGGCATATTAACAACATAGGAAAGCGAACTGTTGACCTTAAATTTCATGACGCTATTTATTAATTAACTTACCAACGGAATCCTTCATCCAATCATCTGGCAGTTCATCTACAAATCTTTTCAAGCTTTTGTCCCACTGCTGTGAAATCTTACTCATATCCTTTGACGTATACCTATTTTCCTGCATCTCATACGAATCCTTTTTGTATAAGACCACATCAATGGGAAACCCAACATCATTGGAGCTATACCTAGTAGAATCGAAAGAAAGATAGCCTGCTATTAATGCCTGCTTCATTGAAGAATCACTTCTAAGTACCCTATTCAAGAGTGTCTTTCCATGACCGGAGTTTCCTATAATTACATAAGGTGAATCAGCATTGAGCTCCACCCAATTACCTTCCGAATAGATTAAAAATAGTTTATGCTCGTCATCGTCCGCTAACTGTCCTCCTATTATTGTATTAAGATTAAATTTCAGACCTGCTTTTTCGAGAGCCGAACCGTCCTCCTTGGCTACCCGTTTTATCTGATCCCCGAAAGCATTAACGGCCTTATACATTTTGTTATAATCAACCACCCCCTCATTGAACAATTCTTGAAAGTAAATCACCGCTTTATCACGTACCGATCGCAAACCACTAGTCATTATAAACAAAGAATGATTTTCCCTTTGCTCCACGTATATCTTTTTCTTGGTCGTTTTGTTCGTTCCAGAAGTTATTCTGGTGTCGGCAATTGCTACCAACCCTTGTTTAACCTTAATGCCCAAACAGTACGTCATTATTTCCCTTATTTTAAATATTCCATGTTTCAATCAACAAAAAATGATACTTATTAACCACAAAAGCAAATGAAAAAGCCTTGACTCCTTTAGATTCAAAGTCAAAGGCAAAGTTATATGCCCCAACACTATTAAAAAGAAATCTATTAGGTATATTGTTAATTTAAAAAGAAAGTATCTTCTTTTCAGTTAAGGTTGATATGACCAGATTGAATTTAGTGTATCCTCTAGGGAATTTAAAAATCCAAGATTACCAGTATCACTAGGTCTTCTTTCCAGCTATAAAATTGTAAATCAACAGAATTGCGGCCACTACCAACAGTAAGTGAATAATACCTCCCAAAACTTTAAATACCAAAAAACCCAATATCCATCCGGCCAACAGTATAACTACTAGAATCCATACTATGCTTTTCATAATTCCCAACACATTATTTGAAGTACTATAAAATTACATCTTTAGCAACTATGAAAATGGTTATTCTAATTAAAATATTAGCCTTAAAAATTTTTTGGTTTGCATTTTTTTACCCAACCCTATCAGGAATTAAGAGTTCTAAGGCTGAGATTCCGGGATAAAAGTAAGTGAGGAGTTTTGTGCAATTTCCTCAAGACAAACCAATTTCTTTTGACTTAAATCACAATCACTACAACGGTAAAAAGCGATATTGACATCGTTTCGAAAATATAAACAAAAGCCCGGGCAAATACTTTGGATTAATCAAAAAGTGACCGAAAAGTACGCCAATCCAATAAAAAAGTTAGCTGTATGTCACTAAAAAAATGTTGGTGCCCAGAAACCAAAACAAAACCAATCAAAGTCTGCCAAAACAGAAATCAAAAACAAAAACGAGAAGAAACGCTTTGCCATATCCAGTCACCGAATCCGTCAACAAGATGTTCGGCTGTCCATTATGCCCTTCCATTATTTATCTCATAGTAAAGTTCTTGAATTTTCAATTTGAAGGAATGTTTGGTGGAAGAACTTAGTCTAAACAGCCGCTACAATATCCACGGCAACTTTTAACTCACTTTGGCCGCTACCGTACACGACTCCTTTTAATGGGGGTACATCGTAGTAATCCCTTCCCCAGCCTACGACAATATGCTGGTCTTTGGGAATCTGATTATTGGTAGGATCAAAATCTACCCAACCAAAACCCGGTATAAAAATGGCGAACCACGCATGGGACGCATCGGCACCTATTAGTTTTTTCTTCCCCGGAGCGGGTAATGTTTCAATATAACCACTTACATAACGGGCCGGTAGGCCCATAGAACGTATACAGGCAATGGCTATTTGTGCAAAATCTTGGCAAACCCCTTTTTTCTCCCTCATCACTACTTCTATCGGGGTGGAAATGGTCGAGAATTCCGAATCAAATACAAACTCGGTATAAATACGTTGCATTAATTCGTAAGTAGCGTCAAAAACGGAACGGTTTCCTTTAAATGACAATTCTGCGTAGTCACGTATTAACTTGTCCGTTCGTCTTATAAATATAGATTCCAGAATATATTGTTTTGCTTCCAAAACTTGCGGATCCATTCCTTTTAATGCCAACAATGCATCGTTCATTGTAATGCTTTTACAAGCTTCGCTGTTAAAGGAAGCATGGTATTGCGCGTAATCCCGATTGATTTTACTTTTAGTGGTTACCTTCAATACTTTGTGTTGCGCCTGTATGGAAAATCGAGTAATAAAATTTCCGAAGAAATCTTCACGCTCAGATATTTCAGCAGGTTCTGGTAAAATTTGAATTTTATAGTCCAAAAGCTGTTGCCCTTTTGATTCCCTTGGCCGTAACGTTGCAATATTATGGCAATAACTTACGGGGGCATTATATTCGTACTTGGTGGTATGGGTTATATTAAATATCATACTCATATAGGGAAAGACTGCGTAAACAGTTGGTTTTGTTTGTCGGTGTGATTGAAATAGGTATTCGAAATGGATTGCGAAGTGTGATATAAAAGCTCTGAAAGTTCTTCCAAAAGCCTGTCCAATTCTTCACGTGAATAATCGCCGTCGGATTTTGTTTTTACCAATTTGGAGGATTCCGCCAACCTTAGTTTTGAAAAGGCCTGGAATACATATTTTTGATAATTGCTCAACTGATGATCTTGTTTTGAATGCGGCAAACGCGCAATATCTTTCTGTAAACGATTGACCATAAAGGTCAAGGATCTTGCATAATCGAAGTCCAGCACAACCAAATCCAGCACCTGCTCCAATTCAATATGGGAGCGATAACTGTATCGGTAGATATTCAGACTTTCATGGCTCGTCAATAAATATTCCAGCAGATCATATTCTATCTGTTCATCGTATTTGATGGTCAACAAGGAACGGCATTTTGTAATGGTCAGGGCACTTTGTTCCAATTGCAATCCTATAAAATAAAGTAATAGCCCTTGTTGCACCATAATACTTTCCTCGATTAAGCCCATAAATGCAATTAACCGGGTTATCAGTTGATTCAATACTTTTAAAATTCGGTTGATGGAATGATCTTCACCCTCTACCAATGAATCCCATAATTTCTGGATATTCTCAAAAACACGCCACATATCCGTTGACCAAAGATTACGTATAGAGTAGTATGAATTACTGAACATACTTATGGTATGTGCCAAACTGCCAATCCGTTGCTTATCCAAAATAACGGAGAGCATTTCATCATACGGATTATCCATAGCATATTTCCCATTCTTGGATTTTTCCACAAAACCTGGGTAGGTGCCGGTTAAATGCGTAACCGCTTTGAACAATACTTTCAGTTTTTCCGAATCAGGTTTTTCATCCCTGTGCTGAACAATCGCCATTTGCCGCATGACCGTACGCAAAAAACGTGCGTTTACTAAAGTACGCCCCACGTATCGCCCGGCCCAATACAGGTTCTCAGCGGTAAGACTTGGTAAATCATTTAGACCGGAAATAGCGACAGAAGACTTCTTCTGCCATTGCCTGTTCTTATCATCTTTTATAGGAGCATCTTCCAGTATCCAAAAATCCTTACTAGTACCTCCCCGTTGGTTAGACACCCTAACGGTCTCCCGATTTGGAGCCACACGTACCAAGCCACCCGGCATTACCGAATACTGATTTTTAGAAGCGATACAAATGGCACGGGTCACCACATTTCTTGGTTCTAAGGTGTCATGCGTTAAATTCGGAGCCGTCGAAAAATGAATACGTTCTTGGGCCACAAAGCGATAGGGCCGCTCTATAATTACTTTCTTAAGTGCGTCCAATTCCTGCGGATTCATAAATTCCCCAAAGTAGATACTTTCCCTATTGGTTCGATCTATCCGTTTCACAACTAACTTCGATAAATTCTGCAGTACGTAGTTTTTTTCCTTTTCCTGCCCGCACCACCATGAGGCTATCTGCGGAAGGATCAACGCTTCATTTAAAAAGTATTTGGCAATTGCAGGCATAAAAGGAATGAGGCCGGGGTTTTCTATAACCCCACTTCCTACCGGGTTTATGACCGATACATTTTTTCTTCTAACCACATCCAATAATCCCGCCACGCCCAAATGCGAATCTTCCCGTAGTTCCAAAGGATCCGTAAAGGCATCATCTACCCTGCGCAGCACCACATCGATTTGTTTCAAGCCTTGCAAGGATTTCATCCAAAGGAAACCATCACGCACCACCAAATCATTGCCCTGCACCAAAGGATAGCCAAGGAAAGAGGCCAAATAGGCATGTTCAAAATACGTTTCGTTATGCGAACCGGGCGTAAGGATTACGATATTGGGATTTTCCTTTTTTCCCGGTGCCGCATCGATCAACATCTGATTGAATTCCTGAAAGAATCCCGATAAGCGCTTTACGTTCATTTTAGCATACAGATCAGGGAGAATCCTACTTGTTGTTGATCTATTTTCCAAAGCATAGCCCATTCCTGAGGGTGCTTCGGTTCGATCGTTCACTACCCAAAGTCGACCATCCGTTCCGCGGCAAAGATCGGCCGCGTAAATGGACAGGAATTTATCCATGTTCAATTCCATTCCGGAGCATTGGCGTAAAAAACCACGATGCCCAAAAATGACTTCATGGGGAATTATTCCGTTCTTGATCAGGTTTCTTTCCCCATAAATATCCTTCAAAATCAAATTGAGTAATTCAGCCCGCTGTTTTAACCCTGCTTCTACCCTATTCCATTCTTCTTGATGTAAAACAATTGGGACCACGTTCAAGTTCCAAGGCCGGTGCATTCCCTTTGGGTCGTTATACACATTATAGGTAACCCCATTTTCCGATAATAACCAGTCGATATCCTTTTGGCGGGCCATCAATCCGTTTACCCCTAGTTTATCAAAACCTTTAAACAATTTGTTCCAATACGGTTTTACACCATTGTTCAGGGAATATAGTTCATCGTTCCCCTGATGGGTATTATAGCTACTTAACCAGCTTGTCTTTGTTGTTGGCATACCCTTTAAATTACTTCTTACGCAAATCCGTCACATGTGGATACTCCGGATTAACGGGTATCTCCTTATATACAAAGGTATTTGAACCTGGTTTAGGTTCTACCATTCTACCCGTAAAATTTGATGTAGCGGTCAATTTCGTCGGTGTTACTTCAGCTTGTGGTTGCCCAATGTCCCAAAAACGATTTATCCTTCTAGATTCGGCCTCCAAACTATTAACGGGATAACTGTCATAGGACCGACCTCCTGGGTGCGCTACAAAATAGGTGCAACCACCGATCGATTTCTTGTTCCAGTTATCTACGATATCAAATACCAAAGGTGTATCCACGCCAATAGTGGGGTGTAGGGCAGACCAAGGTTCCCAGGCTTTAAAGCGCACACCGGCTACGTATTCCCCTTTTGTGCCAGTGCTACTCAATTCTATTTTAACGCCGTTACAGGTTAGCGTATAGCGTTCCTCTGTAAAGTTATTGACTTTTACCTGAACGCGTTCCAGAGAGGAATCTACATAACGTGCGGTACCCTGGCCGGACATTTCCTCACCCAAAACATTCCAGGGTTCAATGGCCATACGAAGTTCCAATTGAATGGCGTTGATTTCGACCATACCATATAATGGAAAACGGAATTCAAAGAACGGATCGAACCAATCTAGCTTAAACGGATAGCCCGCATCGTTCAGTTGATTGACGATATCCTTTATATCTTCCTTTACGTAGTGCTCCATCAAAAATTTGTCATGAAGCTCCGTACCCCAACGCACCAAATCATGCTTGTACGGTTTTTTCCAGAACCAGGAAACCAAGGTACGCACCAACAACATTTGCATCAAACTCATCTGTGCATGTGGTGGCATATCAAAAGCCCGTAGTTCCAAAATTCCCAATCGGCCAGAAGCCGAATCCGGCGAATATAACTTATCGATACAGAACTCGGCCCTGTGGGTATTTCCGGTAATATCCGTTAATAAATGACGGAACAAACGGTCGGTCAACCAAAAAGGAACTTCCTTATCCTCAGGTATCTGTGAGAATGCAATTTCCAATTCGTATAGATTTTCCAATCGGGCCTCATCTACCCGGGGTGCCTGACTCGTGGCACCAATAAATGCTCCTGAGAAGAGGTAGGAAAGTCCGGGATGGTGTTGCCAAAAAGTCAATAGACTTCTCAATAACTGAGGGTCACGCAACAGCGGACTATCGGCCGGGGACACCCCGCCTAAAGTGACATGGTTACCGCCACCGGTACCGGTGTGCTTACCGTCCAACATAAATTTTTCGGTACCCAAACGGGCCTGTTTTGCTTCGGAGTAAAGCGTCAACGTGTTTTCCGTTAGCTCTTTCCAGTTTTTTGCGGGATGCACATTCACTTCGATCACTCCCGGATCTGGGGTTACTTTCAACACTTCCAAACGGTTGTCACGAGGTGGCTCATAACCTTCCAAAATAACGGGCACATCCAATTCTTTGGCCGTAGCCTCAATACTGGCCACTAAATCCAAGAAATCCTCCGCACTGTCCAACGGTGGTAGGTACAGGTATAATTTATCCTCACGTACCTCGGCACATAAGGCCGTGCGCACAAAAGGTTGCTTTTTATCGGCGGATGCGGAAGATTTCGAATTCTTTCGTTGTTCCAAATCTGCCCCATAAGCAGGCAATGAAGGCCTTTTCTCGAACAATTCCGGTTCAGCGGTAGGTTCTGAAGGCACCTCAGGATTTTTCGGCAGCGATTCCAAAGGCAAGCGTAAACCAATGGGTGAATTTCCTGGTGTCAATAACAAATACTTGCCTCGAAACTCCCATGGATTTGTGAGCCATTGTTTATTTTTTTTGATCAATGGAAATACATGCCCTACGGTCTTGCCGATACCTTGTTCCAAAATATCACCCAATTTACGTCGTAGGTGACTGTCGTCTTTATTATATTTTTTGGGATCTACGTCTATAGGCAATTTACCTTCTTCCCATAAAAAATAAAAGGCATCCTCATAGGCAGGAGCTATACTTTCAGTCGAACAACCTAAATAGTTGGCCAATGTTTTTAGAAAGGTTTCCGTAATTGCTTCTGGCAGTTCATAGTTTTCAGAAAAGGAAGCCAACAACTTCGGTTCTTTCCAAATATCATCGCCATCCTTACGCCAATGGACACCTATCAACCAACGTGGCAGCGGTTCGCCCGGATACCATTTTCCTTGGGCATGGTGCAATACGCCACCTTTACCGAATACCTCCATTAAACGTAACGAAAGCTTACTAGCCAGTTCACGCTTATGCTCGCCGTCCGCAGCGGTATTCCATTCTTCAGATTCCATATCGTCTATGGAAACAAACGTGGGTTCCCCGCCCATGGTCAGGCGCACATCGTTTTCCTGTAGTTCTTCCTCAACTTTAAAACCGAGATCATAAATGGCGTTCCATTGTTCTTCGGTATAGGGTTTGGTGACCCTTGGGGACTCAAATATTCTAGTGACGGAATTCTCAAATTCGAAGGTGGTCTCTGCAAAATCGGTAAATCCACTAACCGGCGCCGCACTTTCATAGGAAGGGGTACAGGCCAATGGAATATGTCCTTCCCCTGCCAATAAGCCAGAAGTGGCATCCAAACCGATCCAACCGGCACCGGGTAAATAAACTTCGGCCCAAGCATGAAGATCCGTAAAATCGGCTTCAGGTCCAGACGGACCGTCCAATGATTTTTCGTCGGACTTCAACTGCACCAAATACCCTGACACGAAACGGGCTGCCAATCCTAAATGACGTAGTGTCTGCACCAACAACCAGGCAAAATCCCTACAAGAACCTAATTTACTGTTCAAGGTCTCCTCGCAGGTTTGCACTCCGGGCTCCATGCGCAAGGTATAGTTCAAATGGTTATATAGATCACTGTTTAGCCCAATTAGAAAATCGATACTCCGTTTGGGCGTTCTATCAATTTTGCCCAACCAATCGTTTAATAAGGGACCGCTCTCCACAACCTCCAAATAAGGCTGCAGCTCTTTTTTTAGGTCTTCTGAATAGGTAAAAGGAAAATTTTCTACCGATTCCTCAACGAAAAAATCGAACGGATTAATGGTCTTTAGATCGGCGATAATCGCTACATCAACTGATAGCTCGGTCGTTTTATCGGGAAAGACGATACGGGCCAAGTAGTTGCCAAAAGGATCCTGCTGCCAGTTAAAGAAGTGATTTTCCGGTTTTATTTTGATGGAATAGGCCTCAATCGGGGTTCTACTGTGCGGAGCCGGACGTAATCTAAAAATGTGGGGGGATAGGTTAATACTCCTATCATATATATATTTTGTTTTGTGTTTTATTGCAACCTTCAATGCCATAAGTACTTATTAATTTCAGTATTACCTAATATAAGCACTAATATTAGGAATCCCCACGTACAAATAGGGAATCCTTGAAATTTTTATCCATTAAAAATTAACAAGGCAGTTTATTAACAGATTGATGATTTTTAGTTGATTTTATGCTGTATTTATTGATTTTAGCTAATTTAAAAAAAATATTTTTTAACAGATTTTTAATAAAAATCAAAGCAATGTTTGCCTCCTTTGCCCGTTATACGCTTATAAAAATCTCTCGAGTGTTATATTTTAGATACTGGGTTGCCTAGTAAAAGTAAAAGATAAAAGAGCGTTAATTGTAAACCTTGATCACTAGCATAAGAAATAGCGTATTTACCAAATTCCTTTGGGGATTTATGGGGTTGTATCTGCTCAACATCAGCGTGGATACCCCAGACCCTAATCCTGATTATATTCCAGAAAATTTATTGATCAACGATCAAGAAAGTATCATTGAAATAGTGGTGGAAAAAATTCTTGGCTATGAAGATGCCATTAAAGAGTATGATGATAATGACAAGGAGGACCACAATAAGAATACATATGTTAAAATAGACTTGATCGCGCAATATCATGACGGTCTCAGTATTATACCATCTTTCAATTATACTACAAGACAGAAATTTACCGACCCCAGCATTTATTTGACAAACGGCTTTACAAAGCTCGATACCCCTCCGCCCAAAATTTGATTTGTTTTACTCACTGATCAATACCCATCGCTAAAATAGTGTTAGGGTAATTTCATTATGCTAAAAAACAAATCAAAAATGAACATAAAAAAAATATGGTTGCCAATCATGCTATTGGCATCCTCAACATATTCAATCGCGCAAATTTCCAAGGCTGAAAAAGACAGTATTTACATCCAACAGGTAGAAGATCATAAAGAGCCGGACAAGGTTCTGCATGCTGAACCACTCTACATTGACCTTATTCGTGATTTGGGCGCAAGGAAAGGAGAAAAAGAGTGGAACATAGGTTTAGGCCTAACGGACAACTTGAAATTTGACTCATATGAAGCCCTAATAGAATATGAATGGGCACCTATGGACAGATTAGGTTTAGAAGTAGAGTTGCCATTTACTTTTTATTCGCCCATAAACGGTACTGGAAAAGAAGTGGTCCCGTCAAATCAATTAAATAGTATCAAAATTGCAGCACAATGGTCATTTTTTGTAAATGAGCCAATGGCTACATCAATGGCAATTGGATATATCAACGAATTTGAACTTTCCGACTTTAACAACTTTGGCAAGCCGTTCATTAGAGGAAATGTCTATAATCCTTTTTTAGTAGTCGCCAAACGTTGGGGAAACAACTTTCATTCATTAATTTATACAGGGCCAATGATCGAACAGAATTTCAGCACCAAAAAATTTCACACTACGTATGACATGAATACAAGTTTTCATTACATGATACCTGGCACAAGAAACTTTATTGGTATAGAATTCAATAAGACGTTTGACAATGATGATTTTGATATGACCATGCGACCTCAAATGCGCATAGGAATTGCCGACAACCTTCTAGTTGGAATAGTAGCAGGAATTCCTGTGAGCAGGGAGAACGAAAGATTAAGCTCTTTTGTAAGACTGATATGGGAACCGAAGCATAAATAAAGCGACAAAATATCAGTCGGGTAGATAAAGGGAATCTCACACCTTTACCTCTCACACCACTACCTTACTTCTGGATTTGGGTCTCGCGCTGGGCGTTTCGTAGCATCAGAACTTTACATTATGGAAGAATTCCAGTATACTTTTAATACCCCTTTTTCTTAGTATGTATCGATTATAGTAGTGCGTAGTATAAAACTTTGAGCTACCGATGTAAAGCAAATTGATGATGAACTAGTAGTATGGCTATCTGAAGCTTACCAAAAAGTTTTCTAAAAATGAATTTGGGCAGCCGATAAATATCCCTTTTAAAAATATTCTCTGATTTTCTTGTGCACTACCTTTGTGGCATGAGTGATGTTCAAACCGCCGTTAAGACTACCTATTTCAGTATCATTGGCAATATTGGTTTGGCCCTAATCAAAGGATTGTCAGGTTTTTTCGGTAATTCGTATGCACTCATCGCAGATGCCATCGAATCCACCACAGATATTTTCACATCAATTCTAGTGCTTTTAGGTTTTAAATATGCCGAACGGCCCGCGGATGAAAATCACCCCTACGGTCATGGTAAAATTGAACCTATAATTACGTTTTTGGTGGTGGCCTTCCTTGTCATTTCCGCAACGGTAATCGCCTATGAAAGCATAGAGAATATCCATACGCCACATAAAGTCCCAAAACCTTGGACCTTATTGGTATTGGGCCTTATCATTTTATGGAAGGAACTATCCTATCAAGTTGTCATTAAAAAAAGTAAACAAACCAATAGCTCCTCTTTAAGGGCAGATGCCTGGCACCATAGAAGTGATGCCATAACCTCGATCATGGCATTCATCGGAATATCCATTGCCCTCATTTTTGGAAAAGGCTACGAAGCCGCCGATGATTGGGCCGCACTCATTGCCGCTTGCTTTATTTTATATAATAGCTATTTGATTCTTAGACCGGCTTTGGGCGAGATGATGGACGAGCAGCGCTATGATGATTTATTGGCAGAAATACGAACCAAATCCCTAGAGGTAAAAGGGATCAAGGCAACCGAAAAATGTTTTATCCGTAAAGCCGGCATGAAGTTCCATATTGATTTACATGCTTCTGTGAACGGTACCATTTCCGTAAAGGAAGGGCATGATATTGCGCATCATCTCAAAGATCATTTACGTGCCGAAATCCCTAATATTGGACATGTCTTGATTCATATAGAGCCGGATGACCTTTAGGAGCAAGCAAAAAAGGTAGGTGGTGAATTTGGAAAACTATTAAAATTCCATAACCCTCAATATTACTTACCTCTTAACACTTTGATTTTTTCCTTTCTCATTTTGGCCACTATTCTGGTTTTGGTGCCCATATATTCCCCATCGATTTGAAAAGGAATTTCCGCTGTTGTGGTAATGGTAGCTTCTTTGGTCTTAATGACCGTCACAAATTCCGAATTCTGGGAAACATCCCCATAAAATGTTCTAATGATTTCCGGAATATCAAAATTCTTGAACAACAATACCTCAAACTCCCCATCATCCAGTTTACCAGTAGGATTGATATTGGCACCTGTCCCAAACTTTTGGGCATTGGCAACCGCAACTAAAATCGCTTCCCCTGTGCTAATTGCACCATTAGCTTCTACCGTTACCTGGAATGGATATTTACTGTTGGCCAAGGTAGGTACGGCCTGTAACAAATAGCCCAGTTTCCCCCGAATCTCCGATTCTTCATAATTTTTGATCAGGGCGGCGTTTACCCCAAGGTCCGCAATATGCAAACTGGTATGGCCATCGATTTCCAGTACATCCATCACGATATGATCCTCTTGAAAAGCAATTTGCAACTGCCCTTCCAAATCATCCGGAATGCCCAAGTTGAGCGCCAAGCCGTTTGCGGAACCGCTGGGAAGAATACCTATGAGGACATCCCTTTCCTTTACCGCATCAGCTATTTCTCTTACGGTACCGTCTCCCCCGGCAATCAGGATTCTAGAGAAATTGGCTTCATTGATTAAGGAGCTTACCTTCTCGCTATCTTTTTCCCCCGTGGTTTCATACAACTCTAGTTCAAACTGCATTTTCGTTGCCTTGTCCCGTACCGCATTTTTGATATCCTCTTTATCGGTTCCCCCAGCAATGGGATTTATGACTAATAATATTTTATTTTTCATACGGACATGCTATTTAATTCAAAATTAAGTATTTTCCGAATCTATGATGTGCGCTATCAGACAATGAAATTAGACTTACAATTATATAGGGGCTATGCCAATGACAGCGAAATCGTAGTCTATGGCCACATTTTTGAATCATGGGGACCTAGCAATTACCAAATTGACCGTAATGGTCTGTATCACATTGTATCTTTATGGAATATGTTCAGCATTCGACCTTTAGAAAATGTGAAGGTCCAATTTAGGTTTGGAGAACTAAATGGTACCTCTAGTACAAATGAAAATGGTTATTTCCTTTTTAAAATACCTTATAAATTTCCCTTAGCTGCCGGTTGGCATTCTTATGAAGTTGTATGTAAACCTGAGAGTCACAATTTTGGAATTATCGAAACCGCAGAGTTCCGTAAACCATTTAAAACTGGATTGAGCATCATATCCGATATTGACGATACCTTTTTAATTTCCCATAGCGGTAATATTTGGAAAAAACTATATGTTCTACTTACGCGGAACGTTACCCAACGTAAAACCTTTGAAGATGTGGTGGACCATTATACAGCCTTGGAAAAAAACCAGACGAAAAGTGATAATCCAAATTCCTTTTTTTTTGTATCCAGTAGTGAATGGAATCTCTACCATTTCATCGTTCAATTTTCAATCTTAAAAAAATTACCCAAAGCAGTATTGAAACTAAAATCGATCAAAACCGGAATTTTTGACTTCTTAAAAACAGGAGGTGGAAACCATGACCACAAATATCATAAAATAGAATCAATCATCTCCTTTTATCCAGACCAACAGTATGTACTATTAGGCGACGATTCTCAAAAAGATGCCGATATATATGAGCGTATTTGCACTAAGTTTCCCAGTAAAATTAAAGCAGTATACATTCGTCAAATTTCAAGCAAACCTAATAGTGTAGTTCTTGAAAAAATAAACCATATCCAACATAAGACTATTGAAACCTGCTATTTCCAAACCAGTAATGAGGCGATTGCACATTCTAAAAGCATTGGACTTGTGAAAAACGATTAGAACAAATTTATAGATGCAACAACGCAAGTGCATCTTGGGCATTGCCATTTTCCAACCATTTTTGCGCGAGCCTATGAATCTCAGATTTATCCATAGCATGTTCCAAAATTGTTTTCACTTCTGGATGTTCCGCTACGCGCCTAACAGATTCCGCCATTGGCAATTCTTCCACATTTCCTAGCCGTCCTAAATTATTACCCGTTAAAATGGAACTATTCCGAACAGCTTCGGGTAGTTTATCTACGCCAATCCCCTTCGTACGGATAGGTTTTGGAATTTCAAACAAAGCATCGCCCTTGGCCCTACAATACCAATTACCCCCCATTCGAGCCACCAGATCCAACTTTTGTGTATCCAAATTTCCATCACTATCCAAATAGGATTTTTTAACATGGATTTGCACCACCTTGGCCAATACCAGATTTCCAGCACCCGGGCCGTCTCCCAAAGCGATAATCCGATCTACGACACATTCAAAGGCAACCGGTGCCTCCCCTACCCTCGGCGGCTGTACTTTATCACTCGGAACTTGTGTAAACCCGGCTTTTTCAAACTCATTTACACCCTGTTCATATTCTGTACTTGACAAGGACATTTGCTCTACCATATCATAATTGACGATATTGATGACGGTTTCCTTTACCTCCAGCACATTCTCCAAGGTGTGTTTGGTTGTGTTGTCACGACCCCTTCGGGAAGGAGAAAAAATCATGATAGGTGGATTTACGCTAAAAAGATTAAAGTAACTGAACGGACTCAAATTCACATTTCCTTCCTTGTCAACGGTGCTGGCAAAACAAATGGGTCTAGGTGCAACGGCAGATAACAAGTAGCCATGCAACTCTTGCTGCGATATGGCCGTTGGGTCTATAGAATTGATTTCATTATTTTCTGACATGCTATTCTTTATTTTTGTAACAAATTAAATAATCCCAAAACTATTTGCTGGGTAGAATGGTTCCGGAAACCTCACCGAAACCTACCCTGATCTCTCCCTTCTGTGCGAAACCGCGCATCGTAATGGTGTCGTAATCTTCAATAAAAGTACGTTTGCTTCCATCGTTCATTTCAATCGACTTTTTCCCGCCCCATGAAATCTCCATTAGCGAACCAAAGGAACTTTCGTCTTTTCCTGAAATGGTCCCGGAAGCCATCACATCGCCGACATTGATGTTACATCCATTTACGGTGTGGTGCGCCAATTGCTGCATCATATTCCAATACATATATTTAAAATTGGAATTGCTTATTGCCTTTTCATCAACCCCTTTTGGGGTCATACCGACTTCCAATTGTATATCATAATTATGGTTTCCCTCAAATTTCAAATACGGAAGCACTTCCGGTTTTTGTGATGGCCCCGAAACCTTAAAGGGTTCTAAAGCCTCAAGGGTAACAATCCACGGTGACATGGTCGAAGCAAAACTTTTTCCTAAAAACGGACCTAAGGGTACATACTCCCATTTTTGAATATCGCGTGCGGACCAATCATTGAACAAAACCAATCCGAAGATATGCCCGTTCGCATCTTCAGTAGAAATGCGTTCCCCCAATGCCGAACCTTTCCCGATCATAAAACCCATTTCCAATTCAAAATCCAACCGCCTAGAAGGTTGAAAAACAGGTTCGGTAGCCTCTTTGGGCATTACTTGACCCATGGGCCTGTAAACTGGTGTTCCGCTTACCACAATGGAGGAGGCCCTACCGTGATAGCCTACCGGCATATGTCTCCAATTGGGCAGCAAGGCATTTTCGGCATCACGGAACATTTTGCCCACATTGGTGGCATGTTCTATACTCGAGTAGAAATCTGTATAATCACCGATTCTTATGGGCAAGTGCATTTGAGCATCACTTTGCTTAACAAATACTTCCTTGTGATTCTTTAATGGCGAATGTTCTAAAATCAATAACTGTTGGACATCCAAACGGACTTTATTGGTGATTTTCTTTCCCAAAGCGATAAATTCGTTCAGCGTAGTTTTTCTAAAATAGGCCGCATCAACTTCTAAAAAACCTAAATCTGCAACAATAGCTAAATCCACAATTTGATTACCAATAGCTATACCTGCCTTTGGCACACCTTCATTTACCGAAAAGATACCGTAGGGAAGGTTGTAAATAGAAAAATCGGAATTATTGGGAATGTTGACCCATGTAGTTAGTTTCGTCACGATTGCCTTTATTTCTTTTAAAAAAACTTTTCCTAAATAGAATGCCCTTCGACTGCGCTCAGGGTGACACTTTAATACATCTTTTATCCTTGTTATTACATACCCTTCAACGAAGTTTATATTGAGCTTTTGCCGAAATGCTCAGGATAACTTTATTATTTCTTATAACAGCTTACCAAGATGTTCTTCGACTGCGCTCTGGATGACATTGATATTTCCTTTGTCTTTGCTGCCAGATTCACTTCGACTGGGTTAACATTGGGCACTTGCCGAAATACTCAAGGTGAAATTGGTTTAGTGGAGTTTTTATTTCTCCAACCAAGACTGGTAATAATCCCCATCATCCATTTTTAAGGCATTTTCCGTCACCATTAAAGGATTAAAAGTATCGATCATGACCGCTAATTCTTCAGAACCTTTTTGGCCAATACTACGCTCCGTAGCGCCTGGGTGCGGACCATGGGGTATTCCAGCCGGATGTAAGGAAATATTACCTGGCTTAACTCCGTTACGGCTCATAAAATCGCCATCAACGTAGTACAAGACCTCATCTGAATCTATATTGGAATGATTATAAGGCGCAGGTATGGACTTCGGATGATAGTCGTATAACCGGGGAACAAAAGAACATATCACAAATGCAGATGTTTCAAAAGTCTGGTGTACCGGTGGCGGTTGATGGATACGCCCTGTTATTGGTTCAAAATTATGTATCGAAAATCCGTAAGGGAAATTATACCCATCCCAACCTATAACATCAAACGGATGTCCAACGTACATCATTTCATGAATGACGCCCTGTTTTTTCACCTTCAACAAGTGTTCTTTGGTATCGGTATGGGTTTCCAAATTTTGGGGCAATTTATAATCCCGCTCACAAAATGGGGAATGCTCCAATAATTGTCCGAACCAATTACGATAGCGTTTGGGAGTGTAAATGGGAGAAAATGATTCCGCATAAAAAATACGGTTATCCTCCCCATCAAAATCAATTTGATAAATAGTTCCTCTTGGAATGATCAAATAATCGCCATACTCAAAAGGAATCTGTCCAAAAATGGTCCTTAAAGTACCTGTGCCTTTATGGATAAAGAGCATTTCATCTGCATCTGTATTTTTATAGAAATATGAAGTAAGGGATTTCCTTGGTGCTGCAACTCCAATATGCACATCGCTGTTCACCAACAAAGGTTCGCGTGCCTCCAAAAAATCATCCTTAGGAGCCGCATTGAAACTGACCAGTTTTAACGAACGTATGTTCTTCTCTAAGGCGATTTTTGGGGAAATATCTGTACTCTTCAAAATCTCCTTGACCATGGTAGGCCTGTGGTGATGATACAGTAAAGAAGACATACCGTCAAAGCCAATGGTCCCGAACAACTGTTCAGCGTAGAGTTCACCATTGGGTTTCCTGAACTGCGTGTGCCGTTTAGGGGGTATTTGTCCTTGTTTGTGATAAATAGGCATATACGTTTGTTTACGATTTGAAATATACTTCCTTTAAAATTAAGCTTTTCTAGGTTTATTTTATAACCTAAATGGGGCTATAAAGTTCCTCTTAGTTCCTGCTCACGTTCAATAGCTTCGAATAAGGCCTTGAAATTTCCTTTCCCGAAGGAAGTAGCTCCTTTTCTTTGAATAATTTCGAAGAACATGGTAGGCCTAGCCTGAACCGTTTTTGTGAAAATTTGAAGCAAATACCCCTCATCATCACGATCCACTAAAATTCCAAGCTCTTTTAGGGAACTAATTTTCTCATCGATTTCACCGACCCTATCCGTTAATACATCATAATAAGTAGTTGGAATATTTAAAAACTCGACTCCCCTACTCTTTAAATCTGTAACCGTTTTTATGATGTCCTCTGTGGCAACGGCTACATGTTGCACTCCTTCGCCCTCATAAAATTCCAAATATTCATCCACTTGCGATTTTTTTAGTCCGGCAGCTGGTTCGTTGATCGGGAATTTAATACGGCCATTTCCATTGCTCATTACCTTACTCATCAATGCCGTGAACTCGGTAGAGATATCCTTATCATCAAAGGACATAATTTGCGTAAAGCCCATTACTTTTTGGTAGAAATCTACCCAGTAATTCATTTTACCTTCATGCACGTTCCCAACCATATGATCTACAAATTGCAGTCCGGTAGAAGCTGGCTGGTAATCGGATTCCCATTTTCTGTAGCCAGGTAAAAAAGTTCCTCCATAATCTTTGCGTTCCACAAAAATATGAACCACTTCCCCATAGGTATGAATTCCTGAACGCACCACTTTACCTTGATCATCTTCCTCTATACGTGGTTCCATGTAACTTTTGGCACCTCTTTTCATGGCCTCTTCATAGGCATGGGTGGCATCATCGACCCAAAGTGCTGTAACTTTAACCCCATCGCCATGCTTATCAATATGCTTACCTACATCTGTTCCGCTTTTTAATGGAGAGGTCAATACCAATCTTATTTTATCCTGAATAATAACATACGATTCCAAATCCCGACTTCCAGTTTCCAATCCTTTATAAGCCAATGACTTAAATCCAAAAGCCGTTTTGTAATAATATGCGGCCTGTTTGGAATTACTTACGTAAAGTTCCAAGTAATCCGTACCATTAATCGGCATGAAATCTTTTGTTTCTGTTTTGTTATTCGATACTGCTGTTGAAGTTGACATACTATTTTATTTAAGATTTTATTTATTGTTGCAAAAGCAAAATGTAATTCATATTGTTATGTTGCTATGGTTTCCTTTTCCACTAAAATGGTCAATGCGGCCAATAAAGCAGTATTCGCCTCTCTGGTTCCAAAGGAAATACGGACTTTTCCAGGAGCGCCAAAATTGCCTACTGGACGCACCATAATGCCGCGTTGCTCCAAAAAGGCTACAAACTGCACATCAGGTACCGGTGGATCGATCATTACAAAATTTCCTTGGGTAGGCCAGTATGTAATGTGTAGTGCATCCAAACCATTTGAAACGAATTTTCGTTCCGATTGCACCAAGGCCACGGTCTTGTCTACAAAATCGACGTCCTGCAGCGCAGCAATAGCTCCTTCCAAAGCCAAAGAGGAAAGCAAGAAAGGCTTACAAATTTTTCTGATGTAGTTGCTTATTTCTATAGGCGCATAACAATATCCTACCCGTAAACCGGCCAAACCATAAGTTTTTGAAAAACTATTGATAGCAATCACATTTTTAGCTTCAAGTACAAAAGGCAGGGCCGATGTATAATCTACAGCCTCTACGAAATGACGATATACCTCATCTAAAACCAATAGCACATGCGGTGGCAAACGCTTGATAAATTGACGTAAATCCTTGAGTGTAATATAATTTCCGGATGGATTATTCGGCGAAGCCAAAAAAATCAATTTTGTTTTATCGGTAATTGCACCAAGAATACCCTCCAAATTAAAATCGAAATCCTCGGTCATAGGAACGTTGATGGCCTTGGCTCCCATCCACCGGGTAAACGCAGTGTAGGGTAGAAAACACGGTTCACTAACGATTATTTCATCATCTTCATTCAAAAATGCCTTGGATATCATATCAATAATTTCAGAACCACTGTTAGCCGTTATAAAATTATCTGCGTGCAATAACCCATCAAAATCGGATACCAAAGCTTCCCTGAGTCGAATATCGGTATTATCTGGATACATACTTAAATCTTCTAAAGTGTTCTTTAAGGCTTCCCGTACCTTTAGCGAATATCCTAATGGATTCTCATTGGAAGATAGTTTATGAACAGTAATTCCATCGGGCATTACAATTTTTTTACCACCACCTTTATAAGTGCTGTCTTCCGAAATATACTTTTTAAATCCTAATTGCATACACCGCCTTTTTAGACCCGATTTTCAGGAGTAAAAGTACAACTTTTATTTTATATTGTTGCATTAACAACAATATTAATGATAAACTCCTTACTTTTGGAGGAATAACCACTTAAATTATGGACAGGACGGAGGGATTCGGTGTATATATTGATCGAACCTTAAAAAAGGTACAGAGCACTTTTTTACAGGTTTTTGCTGAAAATAATATAGACCTTACCATTGAGCAATGGGTCATTTTGCAACGCGTACATTTAGAAGGTAAGGAAGCGTCACAGGCAGATATTGCCAAATCTAATTTTAGAAACCGGGCTACCACCTCTAGGGTCATTAGCGGCCTATGTAAAAAAGGCCTTCTGAGAAAATCAAGGTTTAGGGATGACCAAAAACGTTATAAACTTGTTATGACGGAGGATGGTACTGAACTTATCAAACAAGTAATACCCATTATCAA
>JBBSKR010000041.1:0-22434 GCA_038256135.1 Flavobacteriales bacterium
AGCTGACATCAGTACTCAGAGTAAGTATGGTACAGTAGAATATAATCCTATTCCAAATGGAATCCCCACTTATAAACTCCAAACGGTTACGGGTAATATTGAATTAATTAAAACCGAATAATATTTCTATTTTTGCCCCCATTGATTGAAACCCATGAACATTAAAAAATCTGTCCTGTTTATTGTATTGATCTTAATTATAGATCAATGGAGTAAAATTTACATTAAGACCCATTTTGTTTTGGGGGAATCGGTGGAAGTATTTAGTTGGTTCAAGATTCTCTTCATAGAAAATGAAGGAGCTGCCTGGGGTGCTAAACTGAGTGATATATTACCTATATCAGATGCTATTGGAAAACTGGTATTGACCATTTTTAGGTTATTTGCTATTTTTGGTATCGGGTATTGGCTCTTTGATGTGATAAGTAAAAAAGCTTCTACTACCTTGATATGGGCAGTTTCTTTAATTTTCGCAGGAGCCTTGGGTAATATTTTGGACTCTGTTTTTTACGGGGTTATTTTTAATGATAGCTATAATGAAGTAGCTTCCCTTTTTTCAGATGAGCCCTATAGTAAATTGTTTTATGGCAAGGTAGTGGATATGCTCTATTTCCCATTGGTAGATGCAACTTGGCCAAGTTGGGTTCCCGGACTTGGGGGCGATAACTTTAGATTTTTTGAGCCTGTTTTCAATATAGCCGATACGGCTATAAGTACTGGTGTCGGAATACTATTGGTGTTTAACAAAAGGGCATTCAAAAAACAGGATGGCGAACCAGTTGTTGACGAGGAATCCCAAGCTCATCAAGATGTCTTGAACGAGTAAGTTTTGGTTGCCGTAACACAGTAGTCCAAGGGAATATCGGTTGGGATAACGTCATCAATTTCAGGCTCTGCCTCAAAGATTGAAAGTCCGATTTTTATAACATTAGGCCTGCATTGGTTCAAGAATCGATCATAATATCCTTTTCCATACCCTATTCTATTTCCTTTTTCATCAAAGGCTAATAAGGGGATGAATACTACATCTATTTTTTTTGGATTTACAGTAATACCATCCAGTGGTTCCGGCACACCTAATGAGTTTGTAATGAACTTGGTATTATCTGTAAGTAAATAATGTTCCAAGTTGGTTGGCGAACTAATTTTTGGTACTATAATGTTTTTATCAAATCCTAAAAGTATAGAAATTATACCCTGAGTATCTATTTCTAATTTTTTTTCAATAGGAAGAAAAATGTGGTAATTCTGAAAATCCCAAATCGGTAATAACAAAACTGAATTCGAGATAAGAATGCTTTGTTCGGTTATATAGGTAGGGGTAAGTGAGCTACGTAGTTTAGAGTATTTTAAACGCAAATCATGCTTCAACATAGTGAAGTAAGTTTGGTTCCTTTTAGTAAGGAATTACTCTTTACCAGCAACGGCAAAAAATACCTTAAAGAATAACATCAAAATTAGGTATGTTCCTAGGGTAATAATATAACTTTCCATATCTTTTTGGTTCTTGATGGGTTAAAAATAGGTAAAAAAAGTATTAAGTTATCCGTGAAAGACACTTTTTTATCGTTTAACGGCACTTTTTTTTGAAAAAATTAACGTACTAATAAATATGTAGGAACTGATAATTTATAACTAGTTGAAAATCAATAAAATACAAATTATTGATATGAATACGATAAAATCACGGATAAATATTTTAGGAATCACCATTTAATGTTTAGAATAGTGTCAATTGATTATTTTTATTTTTATGTAATAAAGAAGCACTTTTTACGTACCAATCTCAGAAAACCCTGTAATTTAAGCTAGAATTTATAGATTAGATTAGTAGTTCTAAATTATGCCTGAAATCCCTATTCATATTCAATTGAGTTCATTGCCAACCGGGCCAGGGGTGTATCAATTTTTTGATGAACATAATAGCATCCTATATGTAGGCAAAGCAAAAAATTTAAAGAAGCGGGTATCTTCCTATTTCAATAAGAATCATGAATATGGCAAGACCAGGGTCATGGTCAAAAAAATTAGGGGGATCAAACACATTGTAGTCCCAACGGAATCTGACGCATTATTGCTCGAGAACAATTTGATAAAGGAGCTTAGGCCCAGGTACAACGTGTTAATGAAAGATGATAAATCGTATCCCTGGCTTTGCCTGAAAAATGAGCGTTTTCCTAGATTGTTTCCTACGCGAAGGGTTATTAAGGATGGTTCTGAGTACTATGGGCCATATACCAGTATGAAAACCGTACGAACCTTGTTAGACCTTATAAAAAGTGTTTACCCTTTACGGACCTGTAATTACGATTTATCGTCAGAAAAAATAAATTCGGGTAAATACAAAGTGTGTTTGGAATACCATTTAGGGAATTGTAAAGGCCCATGCGAGGGGCATCAATCTCTTTTGGAGTATGATCGGCAAATTAACGATATTAGAGAAATCGTTAAAGGGAATTTCAAATCTTCAATTACGTATTTTAAGGGACAGATGAAAGCCTTGGCTGCAGAAATGAAATTTGAAGAAGCCCAAAAAATCAAGGATAAATTGGATGTTTTGGAGAATTATCAGGTCAAATCCACTATTGTCAATCCTAAAATTAGTAATGTAGACGTATTCAGTATTATTTCAGATGATGCATTCGCCTATGTAAATTTCCTCCAATTGGCCCATGGTTCCATTATTCGCTCCCACACTATGGAAATTAAAAAGAAGCTTGAGGAGCTTGATGAGGATTTATTGGAGTTGGCCATTGTGGAAATAAGAAATCGGTTCAATTCAGACTCAAATGAATTGTATGTTCCTTTTGAGGTATCGATGGGACCGGATGTGAAGGTAACCGTTCCGAAATTAGGGGATAAAAAACGCATTCTTGAACTATCGGAGCGGAACGCCAAGTTTTTTAGGCAGGAACGATTTAACCAAATAAAGATTATTGATCCCGATCGCCATACCAATAGAATTATGGCCCAAATGAAAAAGGATTTGCGGTTACAAGCAGAACCCAGACATATAGAATGTTTCGATAACAGTAATATGCAGGGCAGTAATGCGGTAGCGGCTTGTGTGGTCTTCAAAGATGGTAAGCCTTCTAAAAAGGAATACAGACATTATAATATCAAAACGGTAACGGGTCCGGATGATTTTGCATCCATGGAAGAAGTTGTTTACCGTAGGTATAAGCGGTTATTGGAAGAAATGGAACCACTTCCCCAACTCATCGTAATTGATGGTGGCAAGGGGCAATTATCTTCTGCCCTGAAAAGTCTCGATGTATTGGAATTAAGGGGAAAGATTGCGATTATCGGTATAGCCAAACGGTTAGAGGAAATCTATTTTCCACATGATCCCATTCCACTATATTTAGATAAAAAATCGGAAAGCCTAAAGATCATTCAGTATTTAAGAAACGAAGCACATAGATTTGGTATAACATTTCATAGGAACAAAAGAAGCAAGGGGGCCATCAATTCAGAATTGGAAGGTATTGATGGGGTCGGTGAAAAAACGGCACAGCAGCTTTTAAAAAACTTCAAATCGGTTAAACGCATTAAGGAAGCTTCCGTTGAAAGCCTTAGTCAGGTGGTTGGTACTTCAAAAGCACAAAAGATATATGATTCCATACATAAAGCATCATAACTGGGTTACTTGCAAAATGACATGTTTGGCAATGGCAATGGCAATGCTGAATGTAGTATTTACATTTGCACAAACCAATACGGAAAAGGAAAGACCTAAAATAGGATTGGTGCTCAGTGGCGGTGGGGCAAAGGGAATGGCACATATTGGTGCTTTAAAGGTTATTGAGGAAGCCGGTATTAAAATTGATTATATTGGAGGTTCCAGCATGGGGGCCATCATAGGGTCCTTATATGCAGCAGGTTACAACGCCACACAATTGGACTCCATGTTTAATGAGACCAACTTTGGATCCCTTATCCAAGATAACCTTCCAAGAAGTGCCAAAACCTTTTATGAAAAAGATGATTCTGAACGGTATACTTTGACCCTGCCCTTCAGTAATTTTAAGGTTACGGTGCCACCCGCATATTCCGGTGGGCAGAATATCTACAACGAACTTGTTCGATTGCTCTATCACGTAAAGGATATTGCAGACTTCAACAAACTACCTATACCCTTTGTATGCGTGGCAACTGACATTGAAACCGGTAAACAGGTGATTTTGGATTCTGGGTATCTGCCTGAAGCAGTTTTGGCCAGTGGAACCCTCCCTTCTCTTTTTGAACCATCTATAATCGATGATAAGGTGTTGATAGACGGGGGTGTGGTTAATAACTATCCTATAGATGAAGTGCTGGCCTTAGGTGCCGATATTATTATTGGTGTAGATGTTCAATACGGTCTTTCTGATCGGGAAGCGTTATTATCGGCAACCGAGATTTTATTCCAGATCAATAATTACAGGACTGTCGCTGATATGAAGCAAAAATCGGAAAAAACCGATATCTATATCAAGCCGCAGATAGAACAATACTCCGTAATAGAATTCAACAAATTAAAAGCGATCATACAAACAGGTGAAGATGCTGCCAAATTAAAATTTGAAGAGCTCAAAAAACTAGCAACGGATAATCCTAAGGATAAACAAACAATTCCTATAGTTGATCCAAAACAACGTCTCATGATCAATCGTTTATTGATCAATGGAAACACTAGCCACACTAGGGGTTATGTAAAAGGCAAGTTGAGGTTCGATTTGGATGAGACCATCACATTCAAGAAACTACAACAAGGTGTCGGCAATTTATCGGCAACTGGTAATTTTAAAACAATCAAATATAAATTATTGAGCAATACGAATATTGGACAGGATTTAATTTTGCCTTTAGATGAAACCCCTATTACAACATTTTTAAAATTAGGTGCGCACTTTGATGATTTGTATAAAAGCGCCGCCATTATTAATTTAACAAAAAGACGTATATTATCTAGGGACGATGTTGCTTCCTTCGACCTTATTTTAGGGGATAATGTAAGGTACAATTTTGAATATTATGTTGATAAAGGCTCCTATTGGAGTTTTGGGGTCAATTCAAGATTCAATGATTTTGAACAGGAAATTGATTTTGATTTAATAAGTGATAATTTTAATGTTTCGCCAAACACAAGGATAAATACCATTAACCTTGCTGTTTCAGACTTTACGAATCAAATATATTTCCAGACCGTAGTAAGGGAGGAATTTTCATTTACTCTTGGTGCCGAACATAAATATTTACAATATAGTACCAGGACTTTTGGGGATATTCCAGACCCTACTATTCCTGTCATAGCCCCTAAGAATAACAAGAGGACCTTTTTTGAAAAGAGCAATTATACAAGTGTCTATGGAGCCTTGAAACTGGATACTTATAATGATAAGTACTTTCCATCGCGTGGGTTGTATTTTAATGGGGATATGCATTACTACGTTTTGTCCTCTGATTTCAATGATAATTTTAAAGATTTTTCCGTGTCCAAAGCAAGAATGGGAGCCGCATTTCCTCTAATGAAAAATGTATCATTAAACTTGGAAACAGAAGGAGGGTTTAAATTAGGCACCTCCAATGTTACTACGTTTGACTTTGTACTTGGGGGGTATGGGACTGATTTTATCAATAATTTTACCCCGTTTGTTGGATACGATTTTCTTAGTTTGCCAGGCAATAGCTTTGTTAAGGCCTATGGTAGATTGGATTATGAGTTTATTAAAAAACATCATGCGCTCTTTACTGCAAATTTTGCCAATGTAGATGATGATATCTTTAGGACCGGGGAATGGTTTGAGGCACCCAATTTTTCAGGTTATGGAGTGGGCTATGGTTGGGAGTCTTTTTTAGGCCCGGTTAATATTTTATATTCTTGGTCTCCAGAAACTGAAAGACCGCAGTTTTTCGTAAGTGTCGGGTATTGGTTTTAGACTCAAAAGCTTTAGAAATTAACCCAATAAATACCATGTAACAGCTTTAATTCTTAACGGTTTCATAAATAAAGTCGAGAAGTGTGAATTACTGTTAAGTTTATCGTTAAAGTAAGTTAAACCGTACCGTTAGAATCAAATAGTGACTTAAATTTACAACTGCTAAGGGGTGGTTCCCTTACAACTTTAAGTAGTGGTTTTTCATAATTTAAAGTTTGGTTGGTTATTTAGGAAAAGCCCAGTTTTAATACTGGGCTTTTTTTATGCAATACTTTGGAATAAATTTTGTTTAAGATAGTGTAATGAGAAGTAAATGATTAAATGCAGTTACTAATTTTAAACTTATGTCGGCACTATGAAAAAAATACTATTACTTTCCTTTTTATTTATATACTGCGGTATTCAAGGTCAAAATAAACAGTCAACTTTCGAACCGGGAGAGTGGTTGAAATTTAGGTTGCATTATGGGTTTTTAAATGCAAGTTATGCCACCTTGCAAGTTAAATCCGCTACTATTAATGATAAATCTGTTTATCATGTGGTAGGCCATGGTGAAACCACCGGGGTGGCAAGTTGGTTTTTTAAGGTAGATGACACCTATGAAAGCTTTTTTGACAAAAAAAATGGCAAACCCTATCGTTTTGTTCGTAAAATTAATGAGGGGGGATATACAAAGGATGTTGAAATAAACTTTGATTATAAGGAATATACGGCTGAACTTAACGATAAGAAAAACAAGAAAAAGCTTAATTTTACCTTGCAGGACAGTATTCAAGATTTAATTTCCGCCTTTTATTTTCTTCGAAACAATTATGAAACGGAAGATTTTGAAGAAGGAAAGGCCATAACCTTGAAAATGCTTTATGATGATGATGGTATTTTCAATTTTAAACTTAAGTATTTGGGAAAGGAAGTAATCAATACAAAATACGGTAAGGTAGAGTGCCTAAAGTTTAGACCCTACGTTCAATCTGGTCGTGTTTTTAAAGAACAGGAGAGTTTATCGCTTTGGGTATCCAATGATGATAATAAAATTCCTATCAGGATTAAGGCCGATTTGGCGGTTGGTTCAATAAAAGCGGATTTGGATGGGTATAATGGCCTTAAACATCAATTTAAAATTATAATGGAGTAACGAATAAATGGAAGACAAGGACCAGATCAAATCCCAAATTTCTAAACTTGAGGAAAAGTATAAGGATTCAGGTCAAGATCTTAGCTCTTATTTAGACGGACTGCTTTACCAACGCTATCTCACTTATTGGGATTACATTCATTTAGATACTCTCTTGAGTCTTCAAGTACCAAGAACGCACTTCCCAGATGAAGAAATCTTCATCATGTACCATCAAATTACCGAACTCTATTTTAAGTTGATTTTACATGAGCAAAAGCAACTGGTAGATGATAAATCCGATAGTCTTGATTTTTTCATCGAAAAGTTACGAAGGATAAATAGTTATTATACCGTATTGATTTCTTCGTTTGGCATTATGATCAAGGGCATGGAACGGGAGCAGTTTTTACAGTATCGTATGGCGTTACTTCCTGCCAGCGGATTTCAATCTGCCCAATTTAGAATGATAGAGATATATGCTACCCCTTTGGAAAACCTGGTACATGTTTCAGAAAGGTCTCAATTTTCACCAGAACATACCATTGAAGAATTGTACGAACACATCTATTGGAAAAAGGGCGCAACCGACCTCAATTCGGGAGAAAAGACCCTTACGCTAAAGCAATTCGAGTATAGATATACGCCAAGATTGATTAGAATTGCCAAACAGGTAAAAAGTTCAACTATATACGATAAATACGTAAGTTTGCCAAAGGAGCAAAAACAAAACAAAACATTGATAGAGGCGTTAAAAATCTTGGACATGAATGCTAACGTAAATTGGCAACTAATGCATATGGGATCTGCCCATAGGTATTTGAGAAAAGAATCTGGGGATATCGAGGCCACAGGGGGAACGAATTGGAAGGAATATCTTCCTCCCAGTTTCCAGAAAATAATATTTTTCCCAGATTTATACACAGAAAACGAATTGGATAATTGGGGGAAGCAATGGGTGGACCATATGTTGAACCCAGATAAATAAAGAGAAAAGTAATGCGAAAATATTGGGGCATCCTATTGGTATTGGTAGCTATGCTATCGTGTAAGGACGATGTAGAAGATAAAAAAGACATCGTTCAGGAAATGAACATTCCAGAAGTATCTAAGGTCAATGAACAATTTGGTTTTAATTTAGATGAATTCAACGTGCAGTTGGATACAGTGAAATACGGTGATAGCTTTGGGGAACTGATGCTTCAGAACAAAGTCGAATATCCAAAAATCGCAACCATTTCAGAAAATTTTAGGGATACTTTTGATGTACGTAAAATTCGCGTAGGGAAGCCCTACCTTATTTTGAAATCCAAGGATACCTTACAACAGGCTCAAATATTCATTTATGAAAATGATCCCATCAACTACACGGTTGTAGATCTTAGGGATAGCGTAAAAGTTTACAAGAACAAAAAGAAAGTAAAGTTTGTGCAAAGAGAGGTGTCTGGCGTCATAGAAACAAGTTTGTCGGATGCTATATTGGATCAAGGTATAGATTATAACGTGACCCACAATTTGGCAAATGTTTATGCCTGGACCATAGATTTTTCTAGATTGCAAAAGCTTGATAAGTTTAAAGTCATATATAAGGAAAAGTATATCAATGATACCATTTATGCTGGTGCTGAACCAATAGAAGCGGCCTATTTCGAACATAATGGCAAGCCTATTTATGCTTTCGCCTATGAAAATGATTCCCTTAAGAGCATCGTGGACTATTTTGATGATGATGCCAATAATTTGAGGAGGACTTTTTTAAGGATGCCGGTAGAATATGGTAGGTTATCCTCTAGATATAACCTAAAAAGAAGGATAAAATATTACGGATATAAACTGCGACCCCATAAGGGTACGGATTATGCTGCACCAATTGGCACTCCAATTATGGCTACCGCAGACGGTACCGTTATCGAATCTACAAGAAGGGGCGGAAATGGCAAATATGTAAAAATTAGGCATAATGGTACATACGATACGCAATACCTGCATATGAAGGCCCAAAAAGTTAAAAGAGGTCAATTTGTCCGCCAAGGTGATGTAATTGGATGGGTAGGAATGACCGGTAATTCCGGGGGTCCCCATGTATGTTACCGTTTTTGGAAAAATGGAAGACAGGTTGATCCCTTGAAAGAGGAATTACCGCAGGCGGAACCACTTCACGAGACCTTAAGACCAGAATACTTTACCTATATATCCCCAATTAAGGACCAGCTGGATTGTATTATATATCCTGAAAGGATATTGGAAGATGATGAGGATTTACTAACGCTTAATCAAGAAAATGGCACTAAACAAAACTAATCCTACCCAAACAGAAATTTGGAAAAAACTTACCGATCATTTTAAGGATTCAAAAGAGATTCACCTAAGAAGCCTTTTTTCGGAAGATGCCAATAGGGCTGAGAAGTTTACGCTAAAGTGGAACGACTTCCTATTTGATTATTCCAAGAACAGGATTACAGAGGAGACTATGGAGCTTTTGCTTCAATTGGCGAATGAGGTAAAGTTGGCTGACGCTATTCAAAAATATTTTAATGGGGACCATATCAACGAAACCGAGGGTAGGGCCGTTCTGCATACGGCACTTAGGGCCAAGAAAGATGACAAGGTCGTGGTTGATGGTATTAACGTGATGCCAGAAGTGTATGAGGTAAAGGAGCATGTCAAGGAATTTACCCATGCGGTCATTAACGGTGATTTGAAAGGATATACCGGTAAATCCTTTACCGATGTGGTCAATATCGGTATCGGTGGCTCAGATTTAGGTCCCGCTATGGTTACCGAGGCTTTAAAATTTTATAAAAATCATCTTTCGGTGCATTTTGTGAGCAATGTAGATGGAGATCACGTTCATGAGGTTTTGAAGTTGTTAAATCCAGAGACGACTTTGTTTGTGGTGGTCTCCAAAACATTTACTACTCAAGAAACTTTGAGTAATGCAACCACTATTAAAAAATGGTTCTTGGAGCATGCCTCCCAAAAGGACATTGCCAAACATTTTGCGGCGGTATCCACGAATACCGAAAAGATTGCTGAATTCGGTATCGATGCGGCAAATGTATTTCCCATGTGGGATTGGGTCGGAGGACGATTTTCATTATGGAGCGCAGTGGGCCTAACCATAGCTTTGGCCGTAGGGTATGAAAATTTTGATGAACTTTTGAAAGGCGCCAACGAAACCGATATTCATTTTAAGGAATCCGATTTTTCTGGGAATATTCCTGTTATCATGGCGCTGATCAGTGTTTGGTACAATAATTTTTATGGCGCGGAAACCGAAGCTATTATTCCTTACGCTCAGTATTTGAATAGATTTTCCGCTTATTTGCAGCAGGGAATTATGGAGAGCAATGGTAAAAGTGTCGACAGAACCGGGAAAAGAGTTGGCTATGAAACGGGAACCATCATTTGGGGTGAGCCTGGAACTAATTCACAACATGCCTTTTTTCAGCTGATACACCAGGGAACCAAACTGATACCGACCGATTTTATTGGTTTCAAAAATTCTTTACATGGCGATAAAGATCATCACAATAAATTAATGGCAAATTATTTTGCCCAAACGGAAGCGTTAATGAATGGCAAGCAAGAAGCTCAAGTAGTCGCCGAGTTGAAGGCGAAAAACGTATCTGCAGCCGAAATTCAACAATTGGCACCATTTAAGGTTTTTTCTGGAAACAAACCTACCAATACACTATTAATAGATAAGCTTACGCCCAAAAGTCTAGGTTCTTTGATAGCACTTTATGAGCATAAGATATTCGTCCAAGGCGTTATTTGGAATATTTTCAGTTACGATCAATGGGGTGTTGAACTGGGCAAGCAATTGGCTGGAACCATTTTAAAGGATATTGAGGGTTCTGATATTTCCGGTCACGATAGCTCTACATTGCAACTTCTTCAATATTTTAAGAATTAATTTAGAATTATAATAAATTCTTTCTAAAAGTTATAACGTATTCATTTTCAGTCCTATTATTTCATTATTTAGGTTATTTTTGCGATGCTGATTTAACGTTGTCTTAACGTTAAAGGTTTAAAAATGAAAGACTTTTGCAGCAGTTAAAAAACTAACAAATACACAAAAAAATGAAAAAAATGTACTTTGCGATTGCGGTTTTTTTGATGACCGTAACTGCGTTTTCACAAGGGGTTACAACGTCCTCTATTGGTGGTAAGGTAACTGATGCAGCAGACGAACCACTTTTGGGAGCCAACGTAGTTGCAGTCCACGTTCCTTCAGGGAGTACTTACGGAGCAATTACCGATTACGATGGGTTCTATCGAATTCCAAATATGCGTGTTGGAGGACCTTATAAAATCTCCATTACCTATGTTGGGTTTAACGAATTTATCCGTGAAGATGTTTATTTAAATCTTGGCCAGACGGAAAGGTTTAATGTAACAATGACAGAATCAGCTACTGCTCTGGATGAAGTAGTAGTAACTGGGGTGAACGATGGCTTTAGTTCCAATAAAACGGGTACTTCAACAAATATATCTCAAAGAGAGATTAATACTTTACCTGCTGCATCAAGATCTATTGCTGATTTTGTTCGTATTACACCACAAGCGCAGATTACAGAAGGGGATGATGGATTTTCTATCTCTTTGGCGGGTCAAAATAATAGATATAACGCTATATATATAGATGGTGCAGCAAACAACGATGTTTTTGGTTTGGCCGGTTCAGGAACAAATGGGGGTCAAACGGGCGTAAATCCATTTTCTGTTGATGCAATCGCATCATTTCAGGTAAATATTGCTCCGTTTGACGTTAGACAATCTGGTTTCTCAGGGGGTTCTATAAATGCTGTTACGCGTTCGGGTTCTAATGAATTTGATGGTTCTGTATACGGATTTGTACGTAATCAAAGTTTGGTTGGCAAAACACCACCTACTTTGGTAGGTGAGGATGAAGTAAGAGAAAAAGTTGCAGACTTTTCAGCTTTAACATACGGTATGAGAATTGGGGGCCCTATCGTAAAGGATAAATTATTCTTTTTCCTTAATTACGAAAGACAAGATGATGAAACACCACAACCTTTTAATTTTAGCAATTATACAGGACGGTCTTCACAGGCTGAGGTTGACGGTTTGAGAAGTTTCTTGCAATCTACATACGATTATAACCCTGGCATCTTTGATAATAACACAAGAACGTTAGAGAGTAATAAGGTTACGGCCAAGATAGATTGGAATATCAATGAAAATAACAAACTATCCTTAAGGCATGGGTATGTTCATGGGGATAATTTAGAAGCAAGAAGTTCTGGGAATAGAAATATTGGTTTTATAAACGGTTCTGAATCTTTTGTTACAACTACCAATTCAACTGCTTTAGAGTTGAGTTCGTCTATTGGTAATAAGTTTTCAAACAACTTTATTTTAACCTATACAGCGGTTCGAGATGATAGAGATCCTTTAGGCGACCCTTTTCCCACAGTAGATATTCAAGATGGTGGAGGTACACTTTCCTTTGGTGCTGAACCATTTTCAACTGCCAACTTATTAAACACAGATTTAACAACAATCACCAATAATTTTGAAATTTATGCTGGTAGGCATACGGTAACCATAGGTGCTAACTTAGAGTTTGCTAGTATCAAAAACTTATTCTTTGCCTTTAATTATGGCGATTATACTTTTGAAGATCAGTTTAATGATGCTGGTGATTTGTTATCTTCAGGTCTAAATCAATTCCTCACAGGTCAAGATGCTGATGTTTATCAACATGGCTATTCTTTAGTAGGTAATGGTGTTACGGGTGACGAATCTGCTGGTTCTGCAGATTTTAAAACATTCCAAGCAGGTTTTTATGTTCAAGATGATATCCAAGTAACGGATAATTTTAAGGCAACATTGGGCGCACGTATCGATATCCCTTATTGGGAAGATGGTACTGTCAATGATGACTTCAACAATAGAACAATTCCTTTATTGCAAGCTCAAGGCAAAGATTTACAAGGGGCAAAGGTAGGCCAAGGGGTTAAAGGTGTTGGTCACTTTGCACCAAGATTAGGATTTAACTGGGATGTTAACGGTGATAGAACCACACAAGTACGTGGTGGTTTGGGAGTCTTTACCTCTCGATTGCCATTGGTATGGCCCGGTGGAACATACAATAACAATGGTGTTACCGGCGGTTTCAATTTTGAGTTTGGACAACCATTTGTAGCAGATATAAATAACCAGTTTGAGGATCCCGCTCCGGGAACGGGCGGAGTTGGCGGTAATATCGATTTAATTTCGGGAGATTTTAAATTACCACAAGTGGTGAAGTATAACATAGCCATTGACCAAAAACTTCCTTTGTGGGATTTAATCGGGTCTGTTGATTTCTTGTATACTGATGTTATTACCGATATTTATTATGAAAATCTCAACCTAAAAGGTCCAGTCGGGACTTATGAAGGCGCTGACAATAGACCCTTCTATGATAGAAGAGATCTTATCGATGGAACGTATCAAGGCATTTACCTAGCGTCCAATACGGGTGGGGGAAATGCAACTAACCTTACTTTTAGCCTTAGAAAACCATTTGAATATGGATTTTCTGGTCAAGTTTCCTATACCTTCGGGGAATCTAATAAAATCTTTGATGGCACTTCATCTCAAAATAGTTCGCAGTGGAGAAACCAACAGAGCGTAAACGGAAAAAATTCTAACCTCCCTGTCACAAGATCTGATTTTGCACTAGGAAATAGGGTTGTATCAAATGTTTCTTATGAGCTAGCCTGGAGCGATAATGTAAAAACTACTTTTGGCCTCTTTTATGAGGGATCCCAAAGCGGACCTTATAGCTTTACCTACAGAGAGGGGCGTGATTTATTGAATGATGATTCAAGGGACAACGCTTTAATTTATATTCCCGCTAACGCTGATGAAATAGTTTTTACCGGAGACGCTGCTGAACAAGCTGCACAATATGCACGTTTGGAAACATTCATAAATAGCTTGGATTATCTTAAGGAAAATAGAGGAAAATATGCTGAAAGAAATGCCACGAGAGGGCCATGGAGTCACGTAGTCGATTTAAAATTACTTCAGGATTTTTCTTTCGACATAGGTGATAAAAAACATACGTTCCAGATTTCTGCAGATATTTTCAACTTTACCAATCTGTTGAATAAGGAATGGGGTCAACGTAAATTCATTGCTCGTAATGTGAGTCCATTACAGACGGTATCTACAAGTGGTACCCCGGTATTTACAATAAATGATGGTGATGTTAACGCTGATGGTACACCGAATATTGAGCAATTGGATGATTTTGGTTTGCAATCCTCTAGATGGCAGGCACAATTGGGTCTTAGATATATATTTTAATGAGAAACTAATAGTTTTGAAAGAGCCCTACGTGAGTAGGGCTTTTTTTATGCCTAAAAATCAGTACTTTTAGAAACCGAAACAAACAATTATGGAAGAAACAAGTTTAGCGTATCCTTGGATACAATCGTTACATTCTTATTTGGCCTACGTTGCCTTGACTGTATTGTTTTTGGCCGTCGCCAATGCAATAACCGGTCTAATAGGAAATAGGATCTTCAACATGGACAGGGATTTAAGGATAAGCCTTTTTGCCTTGATTCTGTGTCATATTCAATTGTTGGTAGGATTACTTCTCTATTTTATATCTCCGAATGGCTTAAGTGCTATTCAGGAATTTGGAATGGGAGGTTTGTCATCTGCCGCACGACTATTGGCTGTAGAACATCCGTTTGTCAATATTTTGGCAATAGTTTCGATAACGATAGGATGGTCACGCCACAAGAAATTTTTGGAAGGGGATAAAAAATTTAAAAATATCGCTATATTTTACGGAATCGGGCTACTGCTTATACTGAGTAGAATTCCTTGGGGACAGTGGTTCAATTAATCAATTAAAGGATATGATAAAATTAATTACAACAGTAATGATAGTACTTTTTAGTACGGCACTATTTTCTCAAGAAAAGAAATTGTTCAACGGTGAGAATTTAGGAGGTTGGACAATTTATGGAACTGAAAAATGGTATGTAGAAGATGGATTATTGGTCTGTGAAAGTGGGCCCGATGAGCAATATGGGTATTTAGCTACAAATGACCAGTACAAAAACTTTATACTTGAATTGGATTTTAAGCAAGAAGCCGATGGTAATAGCGGTGTTTTTATTCGATCTACGGTCGATGGAACTACGGTAAGTGGTTGGCAGGTTGAAGTGGCCCCACCGGGTTATTTTACGGGTGGTATTTATGAATCTTATGGTAGAAATTGGTTAATAAAGCCTGAGTTACAAAAAGATAAAGCATTAAAGTTTGGCGATTGGAACCATATGAAAATCAAGGTGGATGGCGATACTGTTACTTCTTGGTTAAACGGAACGGAAATGGTTTCGCTAACCGATGATATTATTGGGGCGGGTGAAGGTTCAGTTTTATTGCAAATACATGATGGAGGCGGAATTAAGGTAAAGTGGAAGAATATTACAATTACCGAACTAGATTAATTTTTCGTTACAGCTTTAGGGTGTGGATTTGCAGTTTTTCTGATTAAATAGAGATAAACAGGAAAGTGGTCGCTATAACCGCCAATATAGCTGCCACCTGCATATGTCCGCAAGGGGTACCCTTTATATCTTCCTTTGGGATCCATTAAGTAGCTGGGGGTAAAAATACCTGCTTTCCAAAAACTATAGGATTCTTTTTGATCGTTGATTAAATTGGAGGTCATATAAAGTTGGTCAAATAGGTTCCATTTGTCCCTATAGGCCAATGAACCTTTGCCCTTTTTAAATAATTTTTCCATCGGACCATAAAGGCTCAATGAATCTAGATGTTTAAGTTCCCCTTTTATTTTGAGGATTTTTTTAAAGCTAGGGTCTATGGGGTCGTCATTAAAATCTCCCATACTAATAATTTTCGCAGTGTTATCCTGCCTTCTTACCGAATCTATAATACGCTTGTTTAGTTTTGCGGCCTCTAATCTAAAAGCTCTACTTCGCGCTTCACCACCACTTCTAGAAGGCCAATGGTTAACAATGAAATAAACCTTCTCATTATCCAATAGTCCTTGCACAATGAGCTGGTCCCTTGTATAATCGCGAACACCTTCGTCGTTGAAGAGCAACAATCGGTGACTATTGAAATTAACAGGAATAAAGGCATCCTTTTTATACAGCAATGCCACGTCTATACCACGTTCGTCTGGAGAATCGAAATGGATGATCCCATAATTTGAAGGAGCTAGATTTCTATGTTGAATTAAATCCTGTAGAACATCCAAATTTTCAACTTCACAAACCCCTACGATATCTGGGGCTGATGCATTTGCTAATGACCCGATTTCAGAAATTACCTTCGACAGATTTTCTATTTTTTGAAGATAACGTTCCTCGGTCCAGTTATCCTTGCCTTCTGGCGTTCTGTCATCGTCAAATATCAACGTGTCATTTTTGGTGTCAAAAAGGTTTTCTAGATTGTAAAAGGCAACTGTCCTAACCTCATATGACTTCACTTTTTGTGAAATTAATACCGTAGGTAGAAATAATAGAATATAGATTACAAAGTGCTTCACAATGGATAGTATGGCTTGATTATACGCTAGTTCACGTAATTTTTGTGTTAATTATTCCTTAAATTTGTATCTTAAAAGCTTGGCAGTAAGATGTTGAGCAAAAATATGATAAAACGTTTTCTTTATATAGTATTATTTTTCAAGACTGTATTGCTTTGTTCCCAGACCAATGCAATTATAAAGGGAGTGGTCAAGGGGACCTCTACAGAGGATGTAATTGCCAATGCTGAATTTCTTTTGGAAGGTGGCCCGATTTTGGGAAATACGGATCTATCCGGTGCATTTCGTATTGAAGTTTCAAAGATTGGGGAATTTATTTTACAAATTTCTGCGCCCGAATACACCGTAAAACGTATTCCAATTTCTTTGGAAGGCAACGATTTGGATTTAGGCACCATTTTATTGGAGCGGGATATTACGTTTGAACAATCAATTAATTTGGTTAATCTTACCGAGGATGAACTGATGGAGGATGAAGTGAGCTCAAATGCATTGGCATTGCTTCAATCAACAAGGGATATTTTTCTGAGTAGGGCCGCCTTTGATTTCGGACAGGCATTCTTCAGGGTTAGGGGGTATGATTCACAATATGGGGAGGTACTTCTAAACGGCATGCCAATGAACAAAATGTTCGATGGACGGCCCCAATGGAACAATTGGGGCGGACTAAATGATGTAATTAGAAATCAACAATATTCTAATGGATTGAGTGCTTCGGATGTTACGTTTGGCGGAATTTTAGGCAACACGAATATCGATTTACGCCCATCTGGTTTACGGTCTGGTACTAGGCTTTCATCTTCTGTTTCAAATAGAACATATAGTGGCAGGTTGATGGCAACCTACAATTCCGGACTGCAAAAAGACAAGTTCGCATATATATTGTCGGCATCTAGAAGATGGGCTAAAGAAGGATATATAAACGGAACTTTATACGATGCTTATTCACTTTATGGTTCATTGGAATATCACTTTAATAAGAAAAATAATATTTCCTTTACTGCCATTTTAGCCTCCAATAGAAGGGGACGCTCATCTGCCATAACTGAAGAGGTGTTTCAGTTACAGGGGAATAGGTACAATCCATATTGGGGTAATCAAAACGGAAAAATTAGGAATTCTCGGGAAAGGGATATCAAGGAACCCTTGTTCCTTATAAATTATATACATGAATCTCAGGGTTTAAGGATCAATGCAGGGTTAGGTTACCAAACGGGAAGTTATAAACGAAGCAGATTGGGATATTTCAACGCCCCGAACCCCGATCCTACCTATTATAGATACTTGCCCAGTTTTTATATTAATAGTCCCATAGGAGCTAATTTTGAAAGTGCCAATTTGGCTAAAGAGGGTTTTTTGGAAAGTCCACAGTTGGATTGGGATAATTTATATAGGGCAAATACCGGTCTTTCTCAAAGCGGTAAAGCTGCATACGTACTTTATGATGATACCACGAATGACAATCAGTTCACGGCCAGGGTAAATGCGAATATAGATTTAAACAGCCATTTAAGGTGGGATATAGGGCTGACCTTTAGACAACTAGTTTCCCAAAACTTTGCTCAAATAGATGATTTGTTTGGAGCGGATTTTCACCAGGACATTGACCCATTTTCTGAAACTTTGAATAATATTGGTACGGAAATCAATAAAAAATCTGGTGATGTCTTCAACTATAAGTATGAATTGAACGGTAAAAACTTGGATTTTTATTCCCAATTGAATTGGAAATATAATAGGATAAGTGGTTTCCTTTCGGGAAAATATAGTATTGAAGATTATCAAAGGAATGGATTGTTTCAGAATGAACGGTTTATTGCTAATTCTTTGGGTAAAAGTGAAAGCATCAATTTTTCAAATTGGTCGTTCAAAACAGGCACAACATTTAATATAACCGGAAGACATTGGATTTCTGCAAACGCAGCATACATTAATAGGTCACCCGCTCTTCAAAATATTTTTATCAATCCTAGGGAGTCCAATGCTGCGGTTCCAAATTTGCAAAATGAGCGAATTACCACACTAGATGCCAACTATTTTATTAGAATGCCAAAGCTTACCGGTAGAATTACAGGATATTATACACGATTTCAAAACATTACGGATATCAATTTCTTTTTTGTGGATGCCGGGGTAGGTTCTGATTTTGTACAGGAGGTACTAACGGATTTGGATAAATTACATTTGGGTACTGAACTGGGATTAGAGTATCAATTATCAAGCGCTGTAAAGCTATCGTTGGTTTCTTCCATTGCCAAATATTTGCATGCCAGTGACCCATTCGTTACCATAAATTTTGACACGGCAGGTGCCGATGAGGAATTAATAGATATTAGCGGGTCCAAGGCATTAGGGCAAGCGGCCATTAAAGGTTATAAACTAGCGCAAGGACCACAAAAGGCTATCGCCGTTGGGTTTGAATATAGAGACCCAAAATATTGGTGGTTCAGTACAACGGCAAACTATTTGGCCAATAATTATGCAAATATTTCCACAATAACGAGAACCAAAAGTTTCGCTATAGACCCAGAAACAGGACAAGATTTTCCTGATGCCACCGAAGAAAATGTACAAAAGTTACTTAGTCAGAAACCTTTGGATAATTTCTATTTGCTCAATCTGGTAGGAGGAAAGTCATGGTTAAAAAAAGGGAAATACATCAGTGTTTTTGTAAGTATTAATAATGCTTTTGACGCTAGGTTTAGAACAGGTGGATATGAACAAAGTAGAAATGGGAATTACGGACAACTAAAACAGGACAATCTAAGTGGTAACCCATCTTTTGCGCCAAAATATTGGTACGGTTTCGGTCGCACCTATTTTGTGAACATAGCCTTTAGTTTTTGAAGATAATGTGATGGAAATGAAATTGAAAACAAACCATTTTGTAAGCTTAATCGTAGTAAGCCTTTTGCTTATCACTGCGGGTTGCTTAAAAGATAGCGATTTTGAGGAGCCAGAATTATTTTGTTCACATGAAAACATAGGCACTATAAGTATCTCTCAACTTAAAGATCTTTATATAGATCAAACAGTTCAAATTCAAGAAGATTGGATTATTGAAGGATACGTAACCTCATCCGATAAGGCAGGTAATTTTTTTAATGTGCTACATTTTCAGGATAAAAAAAGTAATCCTACTGGGGGTTTACAGATAGAATTTGAATTGAGGGATTCACATTTATTTTTCAATATAGGGCAGCACATATTCATAAAGCTCAAGAACCTTTATTTAGGTAAATCGAAGGGAGTATTTAAGATTGGTGGTGTTTTCACTTCTTTTGGAAACCGTAGTGTAGGCAGGCTTCCCAACAGGGTAATTTTTGACCATATTTTACTTTCTTGTGACTCGAATACAGGAATTAAGGCTACTGCAGTTTCCATAACTGAGTTGAATGAAACTATGATCCATACCTTGGTGAAAATTGATGACCTTGAATTTATTGAAGAGGAGCTAGATGAACCTTTTGCCGTGATACGGAAAGAGACCAAAAGGAATTTTGTCGATTGTAATGACAATCAATTGGTGCTTCTGAACAGTGGGTTTTCAGATTTTCAATCCAATTTGATTCCTGATAAGAGGGGTAGTGTCACCGGTGTTTTATCCAAAGAGAATAGCGAATTTCAAATGATTATTCGTGATTTGGATGATTTGGAATTCAACTTGGAACGCTGCGAAGATTTGGTTGATGAGTTTACTTCGGATAGTATCCTAATATCGGAATTAGCTGACCCTGATAACAATGCCGGAGCACGATTTGTAGAACTCTATAACGCTACTGAAGTACCACTGTCGCTTAAAGGATGGAGTCTGGTACGGTATACGAACGAAAACACCACGGTGAGCTCAACGGTCGATCTATCGGATAATACAATAGAAGGCGAGGGGTTTATAGTTATTTCACCGAACCCAATGGAGTTTGAAGCGGTTTATGGTATGCCACCTGATATTGGCGTCGGCACAAATTCACCTGCAGATTCAAATGGTGACGACAATATTGTTTTAATAGATCCTTTCGGTAACATAGTAGATATTTTTGGTGTAATTGGTGAGGATGGTAGTGGCACCAATCATGAGTTTGAGGATGGTAGGGCGGTAAGAAAATTAGAGATACTCAAAGGCAATCCTATTTATACTGCGAGTGAATGGCAGATATTCAACGATACGGGCGCTAGTGGAACTATAAACCTTCCTCAAAATGCGCCTGAGGATTTTTCACCCGGTTCTAGATAGCATTATGATGATTCTTTTGAGGCAATTATTTTGTTAAGTACACTTTCGGTTAGGGGCTTCATAATATAATCCTTTACCAGTTGATGGTTTTTTGCCTTTTCCATAAGTTTTGGGCTAATAAAGGAACTTGTTATATATACATGGATGTGGTCAATTTTATCCTTTGGTAATTTTTCAAATTCCTCAAGAAATGACCATCCATCTTTTCTGGGCATATTTAAATCGAGAAAAAGAACGGTAGGAAGGGTTATATTTTCTACCAGTAGCCCTATTAAACCATCGAGGGCTTCTTGGCCACCTGTATAGTACAAGATGTTGTCACTAAAGTTTACTTGTTTTAATATTTTTTTACTGCTAATAGCAAAGAATTCATCATCATCAATGATGCAACAACTCGAAAATACTCCCATTAGTAAATTATTATTTTGCTTTTATTTTAGGTTAGCTAAAATTAGTAATAATGCACACCTCAAGACAACTAAATACCTACTATTTTAATAGGGATATTAAATTTAGAGCCTGTTTTGGTTTTTGTCATTGGAATTTTTATAGGTCATTTCTGATGCAGTTTAAGGCAACCCCGACAGTTCGGGGTTAGACATGGCAGGGCTATCGTTCAATCCCGAAATTTCGGGATAACGTAGAAATGTGCAAAAAGCGACATAAAAGAACATCTGATAAATTTCCAAACAGTCTCTTAGCTGTGCAGCAACTTTTCAAAAGAAATTTATGCCCCGGTATTTTACCGATTTGGTTAGAAATAAGACTTATTGATAATGGGCAATCTGTTTGGGTCGATTGCAAAGATTAAAAGAAATTAAATTAAAAAATAAGCGAGTGGAATTATTGCTCCTTCATATCTTATACTTATTTTCTTACTATTAACTTATAATTCACAATCACTGTATATTCATTCACGAGGCTGACCAAATAAATTCCGTCTTCTAGTCCATTCACATTAAACCCATAAATTCCTTCTCCAATTTTCATTTCTGCGGCATCATATTTGACCACCAATCTACCATTGGTATCACGAATATAAATATCCTTTACTATTATTAATGGATCGGAAATGGCAATTTCAGTATTTACTGATGATGGATTGGGGTAATGTTTAAAGAAATGTATTGTACTATTACTTTTTTCTACATCTAAAGCTGAATTAGCAATAGCTGTACTACCTTTTGCGGAATTTACAATGGAAAAGGTACGCGTCAAGCTTCCAAGATTCGTACCACTGAGTTTTGAACCACTATAAGCCGTAGCGGTAATGGTATAGTTGCCAAGTGGAAATAGTACCCCTGAATAATCACCACTACTATCACCAAACAAGGCATAAGGTGCCACATTCTCCGTACGGGCATTGTTCACCGGACCTGACAGCGTGAGACGCACACTCCCCACAGTTGAAGGGTTTGTATTTGCCCTGATACTAAAGGTCTTGCCTTGAGTGATATTCTGGCTTATTTGTTGATTTTGTAATATGTTAAGCACATCCATATCTAGATCCGCATCGACCAAGGTCATACTGACCACCCCGATTTGGGGTGGGCTGCTAACAACTATGGTCACTGCATCGGTATCCTGAAGACCTTCACCGTCCGTGACG
>JBBSKR010000042.1:0-22410 GCA_038256135.1 Flavobacteriales bacterium
GCCAGACATAACACTACAAATAATACGTCTGCCAATTCCTCTCCTAAATCCTTGTTCTTATCTGATTCCTTTTCACTCTGTTCTCCATAGCGTCGGGCAATGATACGCGCTACTTCACCTACCTCTTCGGTCAATTGGGCCATATTGGTCAATTCGTTGAAGTAACGTACACCGTGTTCCTTGATCCAATCATCTACCGCTACCTGTGCGTTTTCAATATTCATTATTCCTTATTTTTTGTATCAATCCATATGGTCACCGGACCATCATTTATCAATTCCACTTTCATATCCGCCCCAAAAATGCCTGTACCCACATTTTTACCTAGTTTGTCTTCCATGGTTTTTACAAAAATCTTATAAAGTGGAATCGCTACCTCTGGTCTTGCTGCTTTGATATAAGAGGGCCTATTCCCCTTTTTCGTTGCTGCATGCAATGTAAACTGACTCACAATAATGACATCACCATCGATGTCCAACAAAGAATCGTTCATAACCCCTTCGGCATCATTAAATATCCTTAAATTGATTATTTTATTGGTCAACCAATCAATATCCTCTTGGGTATCGGAATTTTCAATCCCCACCAAAATCAATAATCCCTTATGTATCTCGGAGATTATCTTTCCTTCAACCGTCACACTAGCCTTGGATACACGTTGAACTACTACCCTCATTTTTTTTCGTCATATATATCGACTCGGTAATTCTCATCCTCACCTTTGATCATCTGTACGTAACTTTGATACCTACTCCATGCTATTTCCCCTGCTTCCAACGCATCCTTTACGGCACAATTGGGTTCCTCTAAATGTATGCAGTTATTGAATTTACAGTGTTGTTTCCGTTCAAAAAATTCGGGAAAATAATCCCCAATCTCCTCCTTCTTCATATCCACGATCCCAAAACCTTTTATCCCTGGGGTATCGATGATGCGGGCATCAAAACTCAAATCGAACATTTCTGCAAAAGTAGTAGTGTGCTGCCCTTGTAAATGCTGTTCGGATATTTCAGAGGTCTTGATATCCAAATTGGGCTCAATGGCATTCACCAAGGTAGATTTACCTACTCCGGAATGACCAGAAAACATAGAGGTCTTTCCGATCATCATCTCTTTAACGGTATCTATGTTTTTTCCCGTCAAGGCAGATATACCAATACAGGTATAACCGATATTCCGATAGATTGCCGCCATATTTTTTATTTCGCCCAATTCTTCTTCACAATAGGTATCCACTTTGTTAAAAAGTAGCACCGCGGGAATTTGATAGGCCTCTGCAGTAATTAAAAATCGGTCTATAAAAACCGGGTAGGTAGCAGGATTGTTCAAGGTAATCAGCAAGAAAGCCTGATCTAAATTAGCAGCAATAATGTGGGTCTGTTTGGATAGGTTTACCGATTTACGGATAATATAGTTTTTGCGGTCCTCAATTTTATGAATGATACCAATGGTATCATCACCAATAGTTTCCACTTCAAAGTGAACCCGATCACCAACTGCTACAGGATTTGTACTTTTGATACCTTTGATCCTAAACTTTCCTTTGATCCTGCAGTTATAAAATACCCCATCCACCGATTTGACCGTGTACCAGCTTCCTGTTGATTTATATACAATTCCTACCATTTAAAAAAAATACATTCCCATTTTACAAAGTAACCGTTTTCAGAATCAAAAATAGAATAAATTTAGAGTTGATCCAGCACAGTAAAATAACAACCAAAACCTGAAAATGAACGCCATGAAAAAATTCTGCTATCCTCATAGTTCATAACTGCAGTTATTAGAACCATCCAATAAACCATTTCAAATGAATCTGTTGTAAAAATGTTTGAATTAGGGTTTGGCGATTAGGTGAATATCGATAAAATCAATACTTAATTGTCAAATTAGACGCCTCCTTTTCAGCAGTGTGCAAACTTAAAAATGCTGGGGTCTCATCTGAAATCCTGTGCTCATCATTGACAAATCTAAACAGAATACAAAATCGAAAAAAGGAATATAGTATACTTTTCCCGTACAGATAAAAAAACTAAGAGAAGTGATTACCTATAAAAGCAGCTGGTTTACCAATACCAACGGTTATGAACCATAGTATTCCTTAAAATCGCCATTGAAGACATCAGAGAAAAAATTCAAGGTTACTCCAGCTAAATAGAAATAGTGGAATACGGTTTTATCTACCAAGGCGCCATACCTTAAGGCATTGTAAATCAAACCATTTTGATTTCAAAATACTAAAAACAGAAGACCAACTCAAATATTTTTTAATGTAACCCGTTAGATTTAAATAATCTAAAAACCAATTTATGAAACGATTACTATTTTTACTTTTTCCTATTATTTGTATAGCGCAAACCAACCTTTATGAAAATCCTGATTTCGATGCAATCGCCGAATCTCATGATATCATTGCCATGGTTCCTTTTAAGACACAGGTAAAATTGAGACCTAAACAAATGAAAGACATGAACGATGAACAACCAGGTCGTTTGGAAAAGTCTGAAGGAGAAAGTATTCAAACTGCCATGTTTTCTTGGTTTTTAAAGCGTAAAAAGAGGGGTGACATGCAAGGTGTCGAAGTACAAGACCCTAGAACCACCAATGCGCTTTTAAGGAAAAAAATATTGGTTATGAAAATCTTTTGGAATACACTCCCATGGAAATTGCTGAAATTTTAGGTGTCGATGCTGTAATTTCAGGTGATTACGAAACAGATAAACCAATGTCTGAAGGCGCATCTGTTGCCCTTGGATTGCTTGTTGGCTTCTGGGGATCTACCAATAACGCACTGATAAATATGAGTGTCCATAATGCCAAGGACGGTGTTCTCCTATGGAACTATAACAAAAAAGTTAGAGGTAGTTTAGGCAGTAGTCCTGAAGATCTTATTAATGTATTAATGCGAAAAGCATCTCGTAGATTAGCCTACACTAAGTAAATAAAAAAATGAAAACCCGGTCAAAGCCGGGTTTTTTATTTTTAAGCATTTACTATTTTCTCCTGATGACGAATCGATTCTTGGTGTATGGCCTTGAACATGCGAAGTACAAACTCTTCACTGAGTCCTTTGCTCTCCCCTTCCAAAATCATGGCGCCCAAAATCTCGTTCCATCGGGTACTCTGCAAAACGGCTACATTTTTTTCCTTTTTCAGTGCACCGATGGCATCTGCGGTCTTCATCCGTTTGCCTAAAGTTTCGATAAGTTGGTTATCAAAAATATCGATATTGGCCCTTAGGTTATTTAATTTAGCCAAGTATTCAACTTCAGAATCCGACTCTTTACGAATTTTTAGGTCTTTCATAATCTGGATTAAAGTAGCGGGTGTTACCTGCTGGGCTGCATCACTCCATGCATTATCGGGATCGTGATGCGTTTCGATCATTAATCCGTCAAAATTTAGGTCAAGCGCTGTTTGCGAAACGTCAAAAATCATATCCCTTTTTCCGGTAATATGGGATGGATCATTGATGATAGGCAAATCTGGAAATTTGGTCTGCAGATCGATCGGCATTTGCCATTCCGGTATATTTCTATATTTTGTTTTCTCATAGGTGGAGAACCCTCTATGGATTACTCCCAAATTTTTGATATTGGCAGTAGACAAGCGCTCCACAGCACCTAACCACAAAGCAAGATCTGGATTAACAGGATTCTTCACCAAAACGATTTTATCGGTTCCTTCCAGTGCATCCGCTATTTCCTGAACGATAAAAGGACTAACCGTAGAACGTGCACCGATCCACAATAAATCGATATCATGATCTAATGCCAATTCTACATGCGCCCTATTGGCAACTTCAGTTGCAGTTTTCATTCCTGTTTCAGTCTTCACCTTTTGAAGCCATTTTAGGCCCAACGCGCCTACACCTTCAAAATTTCCTGGGCGTGTACGGGGTTTCCAGATACCTGCCCGGTAGTAATTGACATCGGTATCTTTTAGGGAATGTGCAATTCCAAGCACTTGCTCCTCTGTTTCCGCACTACATGGCCCTGCTATTACTAGTGGATGATCAAGTCCTAAATCATCCAACCATGTTCTCATTTGTTTTGAATTTTCCATTTTATTTATTCTATTTCTTGTTTAACGGTATTCCTTTTAATATTCCTTTAATTTTATTGGTGTTGTTCATTTCATTGTAAATGCCTTCATAATCATCTTGCAGCAGCAGTTCTTTAAAAGCCGTAAGATTTTGAATATATTCATCTAAGGTCTCCACTACATTCTCCTTATTCTGCTTAAAAATAGGTGTCCACATGGCAGGTGAACTTTTTGCCAAACGAACGGTACTTTCAAAACCACTACCTGCCATATCAAAAATATCACGTTCGTTCTTCTCCTTTTCGATAACAGTTTTCCCTAACATAAAGGCACTGATATGTGATAAGTGCGATACATAGGCAATGTGCTTATCGTGTGCTTCCGGATTCATATATCGAATACGCATTCCTATGGATTGAAAAATTTGCAACGCTTTCTCTTGAAGCTTAAAAGCGGTCAATTCCACTTCGCAAATAATATTGGTCTTATTCTGGAACAATCCACTTATCGCTGCCGATGGTCCGGAGAATTCAGTACCCGAAATGGGGTGGCAAGCTAAAAAATTTCTTCGCTTGGGATGGTTCTCCAACGTTTTACAGATTATGGCTTTGGTCGAACCTACATCAAAAACCACACAATCTTCATGAACCGAATCCAGAATATGCGGAAGCTCTTGTACCATAACATCTACCGGAATACTGACGATGACCATATCTGCCAATTGCAATTCTTCATAGGTAGTCTTCTTATCGATTATTCCCAAGGAAACGGCTTCTTCCAAATGGGATTCGTTGGAATCTATGCCGTACACGGTAACATCCTCGTAGCCGGACTTTATATCCTTCGCCAAAGAGCCTCCAATTAATCCTATACCGACTACAAATACATTCATAAGCCTCCCCTGACCCCTCCCAAGGAGGGGAATTTTATCTATTTACAAAAAATCCTTAGTTGCCTTAAACCTGATCAAATTAAAACCTGCTTATTGCTTCTTTTATTTTTTCTTCTGTTATACAAAGTGAGAACCGTATATACCCTTCTCCGTTACTCCCAAAAATAGTGCCCGGGGTAATGAAAATATCCTTATCATATAATAGCCTGTCTATAAATTCTTCGGATGCAGCACTACCTTCGGGCAATTTTGCCCAAACGAACATCCCTACGGCTTTTCTATCATAGGAACACCCTAGTTTATCCGCAAGTTGAAAAATCAATTCCCTACGTCCACTATATACCTTATTTAATTCTACGAACCAGTCATCGCTGCTTTCCAATGCCGCAATAGCTCCTTTCTGGATTCCATAGAACATTCCGGAATCCATATTGCTCTTCACCTTTAAAATGGCTTCAATGTGATCCGCGCTTCCCAAAACAAAACCTACTCGCCACCCGGCCATATTAAAGGTTTTGCTCAAAGAATTCAATTCCAAACAAACATTTTTGGCACCTGGTATACTCATAATGCTTGCTGGATTCGTATTCATCACAAAGCTATACGGATTGTCATTGACCAAAAGAATATCGTTTTCATTGGCAAAAGCGACGATGCTCTTAAATTGTTCCCTAGTTGCCGTTGCGCCAGTGGGCATATGCGGATAACTCAGCCACATTATTTTCACTTTCGAAAGGTCTTGTTTCTCCAAACATTCTAAACTGGGAAACCAACCGTTTTCTTCGGTAAGGTCATAGTATATTGGAACCGCGCCCACCAAATGGGTAACGGATGTATAGGTTGGGTACCCTGGATTGGGAATCAACACCTCATCGCCTTCGTTTAAAAAAGCAAGGCTGATGTGCATAATACCCTCCTTGGAGCCCATCAACGGAAGTATCTCCGTAGCTGAATCTGCGGTTACCTTAAATTTATTTTTATAGAATTGCGCAATTGACTCCCGCAACTGTGGTAACCCCTGATAACTTTGGTACTGATGGGCACCCAGCTCCAAAACCGATTCCTGTATAGTTTTTAGCACTTTTTCCGAAGGCGCCAGATCCGGACTACCGATTCCCATATTGATAATCGGTTTTCCTTGGGCCATCAATCCCCTTACCTCTCGTAATTTTTTGGAGAAGTAATATTCTTGAACGGTTTTCAATCTATCGGCAGTCTGTATCATGCTCTTACATTTTTGTATTCACCCAACACTTTTAAATCTTCTGCCATGATGTTCAAAAGGCTTTTTGCTTTTGTAAAATCCGCATAATCCGTGAAAGTCACATCCACAAAAAAGGCATATTTCCAAGGTGTTTCAATTACCGGTAGGGATTGAATTTTGGTTAAGTTTAATCTGCAATCACTCATTACATTAAGCACAGCCGCCAAACTGCCCCGTTTATGATCGGTTAAAAACCGAATAGAAGCTTTGGTAATTTCAGCCGCTGGCAGTACGCTATTTTTAGTTTTTACAATGATAAAACGGGTAGCATTATTTTTAATGGTCTGTATGTCTTTTGCTACGATGTCCAAACCATATAATTCCGCTGCTACCTTTGGCGCTATCGCAGCAACGTGGGCTAATTGTAGTTCTTGAATCCGTTTTGCCGTTTCAGCGGTATCGACATCTTCTACCATCTTAATATTCGGAAACTGTTTAAAATATTCCTTGCATTGCAACAAGGCCATCGGGTGTGAACTTACTTCGGCGATATCCTTTATTTGCTGTCCTTTCAAGACCATTAGGTTATGATGGATGTTCAAGTAATATTCACCAATAATATGTAAGTTGTTTTGGTTGACCAGTGCGTAATTTGGAATGATAGATCCGGCGATGGAATTTTCGATGGCCATGACTCCCTGATCCGCTTCCTTAGATATCAAGCTGTCTACCAAGTCATCAAATGACAGGCATTCTACCAACTCAACAGTATCGCCAAAATAGTCTTTTGCTACTTGGTGGTGATTGGAACCCTTGATTCCCTGTATGGCTATTTTTAAACTCACTTTTTACGTAATGTTTTATATTTCGTTGGCTTTTGGCTTCTAGCTTCTAAAATTTATTATATTCTATTTTCCCAAATAAAAATTTGAACCAAAAAAAAAGTCCCGATGTACATCGGAACTTCATTCTATTTTATCTTTAAAATATACTAGAACAGTCCCGTACCTCTTTTAAAAAAGAAGTAAAAATAAAACCCGTTCCAGAAATATTGCTTTGTCATTATTTTTCTAAACTTCGGCTAATGTAGTAATTATATTTAAAAACTGATATTTATGGGAATAATTTTTTAAAAATAACCGTTACCGTCTCAAATCACATGGTTTTTGTTAAAAGCTTAACTTCAGTGGTCATTTATTGGTTGAAGTAAAATGGAATGGACCAAGTATATTCTTTGACTTCCCCTAGAGTTTTGGAAACTTCTATGATATTCTTTCCTTTTTTTATCATTTCCCTATCAATAAAACCAATTATCCCAAATTGCTCTGAAGTTTGGTGATTCTTTTTGATGAAATCCATATTTAGAAGCTTACCATTTAATTTTACCGAGTTGTATTTGGCATAACAATCCAAATAAAATTTACGACCTCGTAAACCATTTCCCTTTTTTGTGAGATTATCATCATCTTCAAAATAACCGCAAGCATCCCCTTGATAATTACGCTCGTTATTGAAAATTGGGATAAATAATTTAACTGGACTATCTTCGATAATATCCGATTGTATCTGCGGGGTTAGCAAAAATGTATTATCAGGGTTTTGATCATAATAATAGCTTAAATGCATTTGATCGTTATGGAAATTATCCTGGTTCACTAAATATAAAATATTGGTTTGGTCGACCTTAATAATGGCTACGCATGTTCCAGAAACTAAAAACAAAAGTACCAGACCTATCAATGATCTTTTCCTCTTAAAATTAGAACCAAAGACCATGGTTACCTGCAATAAATTTTTGTACAATGGCCCATAGGTAAACATTGAAGCCAATCTTACCAATTTGAATAGCCAAGTTTGTATCGTGGCATTACTTTTAAACCTTTTCAAATTTCCGATAATATTAAAAACGGTTTGTGCCAATATCAGTAATCCAACAATGAATAGGGGTGCTAATAGCAGATACGTAGGTAGATAATCTGACAATAAATTGTACATCAACAAATATACACTCAGTATTACCGCGAGATAGGAATAGATTAATAAAATGGTAAATGCAGCTGAAAAAATAACGCTACATAATTCATCTACTTTTTGAATTGTTTCTTCCTGGCTAGGTAAAATGCCTAATATTTTCTCGGTATATATTTTTGAGTAAGCACTATCCTCCAATCCATAATCTGGGAAAACCGAATTCAACCCCACCAACCCAATCCAGTACGCCCTTAAAAAGAAATGGATAACGAACATGGAGACCAATATACTGATGGCCAAAAGTCCCATAAAAACTATAAAATAGCCCATAAAGTATTGCTCAAAAGGCAGCAGTTCTATATACCTATTCGTGACCCATTCTATAAGACCAAACATTTGAAATGTTCCATAAATGGCTATGGCCGATACGAGTAACTCCGCCTCCCAGCTCTCATCTTTTAGGCGTTGTAACCATTTAAACGCCTTTTTCTTTCTTAAAACTTCCTCTGCGGTTTCGGTTGATTCATTTACGGGGTCCATTAACTCTTCAAATTGGTTGGTCGGATTAAATATAATCTTTTCTTTTACTACGCAATACTTTTTTAAGCAATCATGAATCTAGCTCATAAAAAAGCAATCGATGACTTCATCTAATTCAACTTGCACTTTGGGATCGGTACAATTAATTAAAATAGAAAAAACCATTTGCTCCTCCGGATAGACAAAAAAATTAGAGTAACCTCCTACTCCATTTCCTATATGTCCATAGTAATTTCTGCCGTTGCTGTCTTCACTCACTTGCCATCCCAGACCATAATAGGTTGACTTTCCATTGATTTCCCGGGGCGTAAGGAATTGTGACTTAAGGTCAGGGATCAACAATTTTTGATCAAGATACGCCTGACCAAACTTGGCAATGTCTTCTGATGTTGAGAGGTATCCCCCTGCGGCCAGTTTATAGAAATTATTTACTGGAATAGCTACCTTAAATCCGCTTAGGCTTTTGGAATAGCATACTGCTACATTTGTCTGGTCTAGCCAGCCTACCGACAAGCCAAGCGCAGTCGTATCCCCACCCGTTGTGTTGCTATTCCCTCGACTGCGCTCGGGATGACATAGAGATGCGAAAGTGTTTTGCATACATAGAGGGTTTAAGATCTTGGACTTTACATATTCCTCAAAAGGGATTCCGCTAGCTTCCTGCATCGCCAAGGAAATCAACACCCAATCAAAACTGTTGTATAAAAAACCATGGCCTGGTTGGAACAAAAGTTTATCCTCCTTAAAAATATCCAGACTTTCTTTTATGCCGTAGGGCTTATTCAACCCATATTCTTTACCTTGATATCCACGTATACCCGCCGTATGGCTTGCCAATTGCCTGATGGTAAAGTCCCATCGCTTTTTTGGGTAATACGGCACATAGTTGTAAAAGGAAGCATCCAAATCAATAATTCCTTCCTGAACCATGCAAGCCAATGCCGTTGCGGCAATGGGTTTTGAAACGCTTGCTATACGAAAGATTGTTTGCTGTGGGTCGACCAATTTTTTTTGTTCAAAGTCTGAAAAACCATATCCTCCTTGAAATATAGTTTTACCTTCTTTTAAAACGGTAATGGCCATACCAGGAACTCTCTTTTGATTCATTAATTCGTGCAGCAAAGCATCGGCCTTGGCCATCCCAAATAATTTCTCATCATCACCTAAAATTCGGCTAGAAGCGAACACATTTTTTAGATATTTAAGGATAGGATTCATTCCACGAAAATCAGACGTCCATTGTATAATTCTTCTACAGCGACCTCTGCCGGCCGGTTATAACTGAGCACATCGCCAGTACCTCTTAATACCCCGGTTAACCTTGCTTGCGGATTGATGAGCATATCGTTTGAACCTCTATGGTTCAAATTTACATTTGTTGCGATGAGTTCCGCTGCTTCAATTCTGGAATCCCCGGCGGCAATAATAAGGTTTACATTTTCTGCCTTTCCTTTTAATTTAAAATAAGCAATACCGTTGACGGTTATCCCCAACCAGGTCACATCCAATTCCAAATCAAATTCACCATCCGTAGTGTCCGCTTCAGGAACGGTAAAACTTTCCGACAACAGGTTCAGTGCGTTAAAATTGAGAACGCCATCACTACGAATGGGAAAGCCTGTACTACTTCGAATTTCAATCAGATTGGGTATCGTAACGTACACCACTGTAGTACCATAGTCCCTTACAAAATTGCAATCATTGGTATCCGTCAATACCAAACGACCATCTGCTACAACAGCTTCTACTTCATTTCTTAAATATTCCCCTGTCTCTATCTCAACCTTTTGGGTATCGCCTTGCTTTATTACCAAGGTAATATTTTCAAAAACCGTAATCTTATTGAATTCCGCTACGGAAACTTCTTCCCTACTGATTTCGCCAGTGTCCTGAAAACAATCGGGTGCGTTTTCTGAGTTGCAGGAAAAACTTAAAAACAAAAACAGATTCAAGAGCAAAACCCAAAATATAATTCCAGTACCAGTACCGTAAGATGAAACCAAATCAAATACTCGAATAATTAATTTATTTTTTCTTAATTCTGACATGTTATCACTTTTTCTTGCTCCTTGCTCCTTGCTCGTTGCTTCTTGTTTCTTGTTTTTTGTTTCTTGTTTCTTGTTTCTTGTTTCTGACATCTTACGGCTTGTTTCTTACAACCGTATTCCTATTCCGAATTCAACAGCTTCAGCCTTGGCCCCGTGTGATTTTAAGGTGATGGCGCCAAATACCTTTTCGCCAAAGTATCTTTTTAATCCCATTCTATTGTACACACGCCCTTCAAAATCGAACGGGTAATACATATAATAGCCTAGTTGGGAAATAATGGACATTTTATTGATAAATAGTTCATGGCCCACAAACAAACCAACACGCTTATAATCATCATCGGCCTGTACGTTATTCTCAGGAAAGGCAATGTTTTGATACCGTATCAATTCCTTTAAAAAATTAGAAAAAAACACGTCTGTGCCCAACTGAATGGCACTTTTCCGTCCCAAACGCTTGTCAGCATAAGCGGAAAGTACATAAAACCCATATTGCCCCGAATCAATCACATCACTCTCGTTAAGTCCGGTTCGCAACGCAAGGTTATACCGTAAGGGCTCAGTTACCTTTTCCTTTTCCCTATGTACATATTTAATCTCCTTACCCCCGTCCAAATCGTAAATCAGCCCCGCATTGAAAGCCAGGGTATTGGTTGAGGTATTGGGCGCCCTGAAATTTGCGTTCGAATAATGGATTAACGAAATACCAGCTTTAAACCCTAAGCCCGCTATAATATTCTCCTTATGGTAATTGAACATGAGATAGGTGGTACTCAAAAAATCAGACCCATAGGCATTGTTCCTAAAGTTGGTTTCTTTGTCATAGGGATTGGTGGTATAGGCGATGCCTTGACCAATACGTAATTGTAAGTTCCGTTTAAAAAAATAAAAATTATAATGGGCGTATAAACTAAAATTCCGTCCCAAGGTGCTGTTGTTCATTTCCTGATAAATGAAAGAATAGCCCACATCTGGATAGTTGAACAACTGCTCCCATTCCTTCAAACCATAGTTTTTACGATTGTAACTTAAAATCACCCCGCCCGGGTGAGCCGTGATCAAATGTGAAATATCGGGATTATGCAGTATAATAGAACCGTAGAACTGATTGGCATCAATCGTGTATTTTTTGTGCCCCTCACCTTCCTGCGAAAATCCAAGAACCACCGAAAACATTAGGACAAAAACAAATTCTAATCTCATTGCAGGCAAAGGTAGGGAAGTTGGTTGATAGTTCAGAGTTGGTTAGAAATTGTCTTCTTGTAGGGGCTTTAGTGAATTTTACTTTATACTTCCTACTTTGTACCTCGTACTTTGTCCTTTTTAACTATTTTCCAAAATCCCCTACCCCTCATTCATTTTATCACAATGTCCTCAAAAATTCTAAGGTTTTCCTAGGTTAAAGTCCATTTTTTTATTTTTAGTTTAGTCCTAATATTCTTATTCTGTGCAGAATAAGGGATATTTCAATTTCTGAGGTCCTTATTTGGACACAATAGATTTTGGGCATACCCATCTCAACATATGGCTCAATGGTAAGACCTGCCGGATTACGGTAAATTTTAAAAAAATAGTACATTGTAGCAGAATCATGTGGAGTTGAATTACCCAAACGGTCGGACGAAGCCGAAAAACGACTGAAATTTTGGAGTAGGCATAACACATAAACCATTTAAAAATGAGGAATTTATTTTTTGCGCTAGCCTTTATGATATTAGGAATTGCTTACCCCAATACCCAGAGTTCACAAAAAAATAGGATTGTTTTAAAAAAACCCGGTTTGACAGAATATTCAAACATTAAATTGGATAGAACAACTTCTTATTTAGCTTTATGGGATAAGTACTCAACATATAATTTCGTCTTCGATTCTGTTGATTGCTCTTGGAACATTTCTATTTTCAATGCTAACGGTGAATTAGTAGCTGCTTCCGTTGGCAGTGCATCGGTAAGTTCGTTCAAAGATTGTGATAAACTTGTACGGGATATTGAGGCTGCTTTAATTGCCGGGATTCAATAACAACAAATTGGTATTAGAAATCGGTTATTTTATTAAAAGTAGCCTTTTTATTAATAATTGATTATGAAAATATTTTTAATATTCTTAATGAGCTTTATCGTTTCAAAAAACTTGTATGGCCAAGAAACCTATTTGGTAACCTATGATATACTGTACAATACTGAGAGACCCGTAAAAAAAATAGGTGAACTCCTATTCGACTCTCAAAATAGGAGGTCTATTTTTATAGAAAGTAATGTATCTAAAGAAAGAAAAACGACAACAATTAAGTCGTCTGAATGGGGTAATGAGATTGAAATGAACATGGTGCCCGGCGATAATAATCCACAATTCAATTACATAGATTTCTCAAAAGATACACTAATCAGTGCTGTGATGATTTTTGATACATACAATATTGCAGAAAGCCTTCCTGTAATGGAATGGAAGATAACGGATAGAAGAAAAAAAATAGGAAAGCATGATGTAATACTTGCTGAGACCATCTTTAGGGGAAGGAAGTATATGGCCTGGTTCTCTGAAGCATATCCTATAAATATAGGTCCTTGGAAACTGCATGGATTACCTGGATTAATACTAGAAGCTTATGATGAAAGTAAACGTTATAAATGGATGGCAAAAGGAATAAAATTAAATCAGCGGTTAGAAGATTATGCGGCATATTTTAATCTTATACAAAACAACAATAAGACAATTGACATCAAAACATACGTACAAAAAAGATATGATATTTCATTGGGCCCCATGATCAAAGCACGCCTTCCCAGAGATGTAAAAATTAAAAATAAAGTCATTAGCAACAGAAATGGTTTAGAAATATTGTTCGAATGGGAAATTCAAAATTGAACAAGAGTTTATCAATGTTCCATTTTATCACAAAAACCTAATAATTTATAAGGTTTTCTTAAGTCAAAGTCCGTTTTTGTTTTTTTATTTTAACGGAATATCTTAAGGTTTTGCGCAAAAAAGTAGGTCGGAAGAACATGATGACGGTCATCTGCACAACAAATAGAGGAATTCAGGGACATCACAATGAATAATTACTTAATAAAATATAACCATAGGCAATCTCAAAAGGATTGTTTATGGTTATCTAATTAATAAGATGTAATGAAGAAAACAGTAATTATTATTTTAGGATTGCTTATAAATTATTTATCCTTTTCTCAAAATCAAAAAATTATGGTGGAGTACCAAGCTGTAAAGGACAATATTACTAATTCAGAAACATTAGTAGCACTGAATGATAATGCAATATATGTTACAGATGCATTAGTGATTGAAAATGAAGAAAACGCTGAAATTATTGAGGATGACGAATGCAACAAAAAAATTACTATAAGTCAAAAAATAATAAAACTTGAGGCAACTAGATATTACCTTGAAAAGAATAAGGATATCATTTACTTTACACAAAATTTTCATGGCAATCCAGTTGTTGTAAAAGACAGCTTGCCAAGTTACTCTTGGAATTTATCGAAAAGCGAAACAAAAAAAATTGGAGATTTCATATGTAAAAAGGCGACTACCAATTTTAGATGGTCTGAAATAATTGCTTGATACGCAGAAGATTTAAATATTCCATTTGGTCCTTGAAAATTTAAGGGACTGCCTGGTTTAATATTTGAACTAAATAACATAAATGATACAGCCAAACATATTTGGAGCGTACAAAAAATTAAATTCCCTTTTAACAAAATTTCAGATTTTGACAAAAATGATAAGTTGCCAATAATTAGTTTTGAAAGGGTCATAATTGACATGGAAAATCAAATTAAAGAACAAATGAAAAGGATGCAAAGTAGAGTGCCCCAAGGAGTGTCCTTTTCAAACATAAAGCTAAATAGAACAGGTATAGAAAAAGAATTTGAATGGGAAAAATAGTTTTAATTTTCTTTTTATTTATTCCTTCTTTTATTTATTCGCAAACAAAAATTTTTGGCTCAGTAACTAACCATAAAAATAAATTGTATTCAGTTAGTGTCATTCTAAAAGACAGCCTTTCAGAGGCTATAATAGCCTATACCTACTCTGGGGACGATGGCAATTATAAACTTGAAACAAACAAATTCGGCAAATTCAATCTAGTATTTTCCTCACTTGGCTACAAAGCCAAAACAGTACCATTGGTTTTGAAACACGAGCAAAAGGAACTGAAAATAGATATTGATCTTGAAGAAAAAGCTATGAATTTAGATGAGGTCATTATTGAAGCCGATAAATCAATATCAATAAAAAAAGACACTATTGCCTTCAAAACAAAATACTATGTGCAGGGCAATGAACAGACCGTTGAGGACCTGCTCAAGAAAATACCTGGCCTACAGGTGAATGGCGAAGGCACCATAAAAGTGGGCAACCAAGAAATTGAAAAACTAATGATAGATGGCGACGACCTTTTTGAAAAGGGCTATAAAATCCTGTCCAAGAACATGCCGGCCTACCCCATTGAGGAAGTGGAAGTCCTAAAAAACTACTCAAATAACCGACTGTTAAAAGGTGTGGAAGAAAGTGATAAGGTTGCATTGAACCTAAAATTGGACGAAAAGTCAAAACGGTTATGGTTCGGTAATATAGAAACCAATTTTGGCAACGACAATTTTTATCAGTTAAAAGGCAATTTGATGAACTTTGGCAAAAAGAACAAATATTATTTCTTGACCAATCTTAATAGCATAGGATATGATGCCACGGGCGATATAGAGAATTTAATAAGACCTTTTAGAATTAATGAACCTGCAAGTATCGGTGATGACCAAAGCGTAAGCCCACTTTTAAGCCTATCGCCGAATCAACTTAATTTTAAGCAGAGTAGAATCGATTTTAACAATGCAGAACTCGTTTCGCTCAACGCCATTTTCAACCCCAGTGATAAATTAAAAATTAAGGCACTGGGCTTTTTCAATTGGGATGAAACCAATTTTTTTAGAAATAGTATTGATGTGACAGCTGTTAATGGCGCAAATTTTACAAATACACAAGATTATATATTACGCAACAAAAAACGAACAGCCTTTGGTAAGCTGGATTTTATTTATAACCTCTCCAAGACAAAGATGCTCGAAGCCACCACCAAGTTCAATAATGGCGATTTTAAAGATGGCTCCAATTTAGTCTTTAACGGCAATTCCACTATTGAAAACTTACAGCACCAAAACACGCTTTTTGACCAGAAAATAAGCTATACCAACAAGTTTAAGGACAAAAAAGTGTTTTTGCTTACAGGCCGTTTTATCGATGAAAAAACACCACAGTTTTATACTATAAACCAATTCTTCTATCAAGCTATATTTCCAACCATTACCAATGCCGATAATGTAAATCAGCAAAGCACCAACCAAATGCAGTTTGCCGGGTTAAACGCTCATTTGCTGGACCGAAAGGAAAACGGGCATTTGTTGGAATTGCAAATCGGCAATGAGTTTAGAAAAGATAAATTATCAACTACATTTACACTTTTAGAGGGCAGTTCGGTTTTGGAACAACCAAACGGTTATCAAAACCAAACAAATTATCAGGTCAATGATCTATACCTTAAAAGTAAGTACAGGTTAAAAATCGATGATTTTGGGATTGTTGGGAAACTAGATGTTCATCAACTCTTTAATGGTTTGGAAAATAATGGCTCAGCAAGTAGCCAAAGCCCTTTTTTTTTAAATCCGAGTGTTGGTTTAGATTGGAAAATAAACGATAAAAACAACATCACTTCTTCCTATTCCTATAACACCACCAACGCAGGAGTTTTAGATGTGTTCAGTGACTTTATATTGACTGGTTTTCGGTCATTTACAAAAGGGGTTGGAGTTTTTAATCAATTAGACGCTTCAAGTTTGGTTTTTAACTATCAATTAGGCAATTGGAGCGACCGTTTTTTTGCCAACACATTTATTCTATACAACAAAAACCACGATTTCTTTTCCACCAATACTCAAATTGAACAAAACTATACCCAAGCAGAAAAAATACTGATTAAAGATCGCGAATTTATAAGTGTTAATTCCAAACTTGATTATTATTTCAAATGTATTTCCTCGAACCTGAAACTGGATTTAGGATATACACAGAGTGAATTCAAAAACATCGTGAACAGTTCAGACTTAAGGCAGGTTACGTCCAATAATTACAATTATGGTTTGGAGTTACGTTCTGGGTTTAAGGGAATTTTCAATTACCATATTGGGACTAAATGGACAACAACGGAAATAGTGACGAGCAGTAACAATTCATTTACCGACAATGTTGGTTTCTTGGATTTATCCTTTGTCTTCGGTGATAAATTTGATGTGCAATTACAATCCGAAGGGTATTATTTTGGTAATCTCGAGACTGATAAAACCTATTACTTTATGGACTTTGACACGCGTTACAAACTCAATGAAAACAAACTAACTTTAGGGCTTTCGGGCAAAAACCTGTTCAATACACAAAGGTTCAGGAGTTTTTCGGTTAGTGATATTGGCTCATCCACTACGGAATACAGGCTATTGCCCAGATTTGTACTCTTAAAATTGGAATATAGATTTTGATGGCGCATGTATACGGTTAACTGCCCACTTGTTCCTGTTTTCCCTTAGGTTCTACCTGTTGACCGAAAGCAGGCGTTGTTCCCTTCGACTGCGCTCTGGGCAAGGGTTGTTTGTGATAGGTTAAAAGTTGTCTGCTTATAGGGGCTTTACTAAAATTATACTTTATACTTTATACTTTGTACTTCCTACTTTGTACTTTGCACCTCGTACCTTGTGCCTTTTTACCTTTTTCCCAGAATCCCCTCATTCATTTTATCACAATGTCCTCCAAAATTCTAAGGTTTTCCTAGGGCGAAGTCCGTTTTTTTTTTTTTTAGCTTTGAATATCAAACAGTTAATTATTAAAACATAACCTATGAAGAATTTTTTATTTATCATTACTGCAGGTTTATTTTTATGTTCATGTAGCGAAAACACTAGTGCTGATAGTTTAGAGGAAGCACAATCAGACGCCTTTGAAAGCTATGAATTTAAGACCTTACAAACTTCTTACGATGAATATGTGGAAATTGAAGCTTCTATAACCACGGTTTTCGATAAGAAGGTCACTTCCAAATTATCCAAGTCCGAATTAGACTCAAGGCAGGAAGCCTATGTCCAGAAACTGACACAAAAGATGTTCGAGGTCAAAAAAAAGCGTGATGTCTTTCTTACTAAGTACCCCACTATTAAGAATGAAATGAGCGCGGAACAGTTAAGGAACATTTTGAGGGAAAAAACAGAATAAGCCATGAAAAATAGCATCTTGCTTTTAACGACGATATTATGTACCGCAACTTGTTCTTACTCCTTTACGATTGCCAATTACGCAAGTTGTTTTAATGAATTCAGGTGGTGTACTGCATTAGCGGAAAATACCTTTAACAATTCTCAATGGAGTGAAGCAGACCAAAGGGAATACGTGCAATCTGTTTCAAACTGTGTCAGTTCTTACGATTACTGCATGGATTCACCACAACAATAAGCGTGACTATTAATACAACAAAACAATGAAAAAATTAAAAATAATAGTATTTTTAGGTTTAATATATATTGGTAGTTCAAGTACCTTGACCGCATCACCTCCCATATTACAACAGGATTGTTTTAACGATTTTGCTAACTGTATGAACGATGCGGAGCTAGAATACTATTCTGCTCTTAGTGTCATACAAGGTTCGCAAGAGAAAGCCGAAAAAATTTATGTATCAGCGGTGAGATCTTGTGTTTCGGGGTATAACGATTGTCCTCAATATTAACTGACTCAACCCCTGTAAAGGGGGTTTTGTTAAAATATCAACAGTATGAAATATCCACTATTACCTTTAGCATTCGTTTTCATGCTTCTCTCATGTTCCAAAAATGTAGTAGTTACGGAAACGGAATACTTTCGTTCACAAGCTTTCAAGAGTCAAGAGTTCAAAGATTTAAAAGCTGCATATCACCATTATCTAGATTATGGCAAAAAACATTATACGGCAAGTGCTATTAAAATGTATAGGGACAAACCATTTCTAAGGGATACCATACTGCACTACTCTCATATGCGGGATTCATTGTTGAATGTTCTAAAAGCCAAATCGGATGGTTTCTATGCTAAATATCCATCAAAGTCTCTTAACATAGACCCAGATGATTTCAAAATTCTTTTAGCTAACAACTAATGTGATTCTTGCCCAATTATAGCAGACTGAACGCAAACATTACTAATATGCCAATTATGATTTTGATGGGGCATATACGGTACACTATCCATGGTTTCCTTTTTTCCCTTAGGATTCACCCGTTGACCGAAACCCTTCGACTGCGCTCAGGGCCAAGGTTGTCTCTTTAGGACTTGTACTTAAATTGCACTTTGTGCCTCCTACCTTGTACTTTGAATCTTGTACCTTTAATACTTAAATGTACGGTATACCCAACACATAACTAAGCCCTTAAAAAACCTCCCTCGCAATGGCCTTAATATTATCCGATTTTCCCATGGAATAATAATGTAGTACGGGAACACCTGCAGCCTTCAATTCCCTTGATTGTTGAATGGCCCATTCAATGCCAACTTCACGCACATCCTTATTTGAGGTACAATCATCTACAGCATCGATTAAATCCTGCGGAATGTCAATTCTGAATACCTGTGGCAAAAGTTGTAAATGCCTCTTAACCGCGATAGGCTTTATACCTGGTATAATAGGAACCGTAATACCGATTTTCTCCGCTGCCGCTACAAACTCGAAATATTTTTGATTGTCAAAAAACATCTGCGTTACCACGTAATCTGCCCCAGCATCTACTTTTTCCTTCAATCTTTTTAGGTCAGATTGTAATGAAGGTGCTTCCAAGTGTTTCTCTGGGTAACCCGCAACACCAATACAAAATTTACCGGAATAATCGGTTTCTACCGTTTCATGCAAATACTTACCCCTGTTCAAATCTTGAATTTGTTTTACCAACTCTATTGCAAACGGGTGTCCCCCTTCCGTAGGTTCAAAATATTTCTGTTCGCTTCTGGCATCGCCTCGTAGAGCCATGACATTTTCGATGCCTAAATAATGACAATCAATCAACATGTATTCCGTCTCTTCCTTGGTAAAACCGCCACAGATCACATGGGGAACCGTATCCACATTATATTTATGTTGAATAGAAGCACAAATACCCACGGTCCCGGGCCGCATACGTACTGTTTTTTTATCCAAAAGCCCCTCTTTCTGAATGTATATCGTTTCCTCCCGTGATGTGGTCACATCAATGAATGGGGGATTAAATTCCATTAACGGGTCAATATTGTCGTATAGCTCTTGAATATTTCTCCCCTTTACAGGCGGCACTATTTCGAAAGAAAATAGTGTATTTCCCTTGGCGTTTGTTATGTGGTCTGTTATTTTCATGTCCTCTCCCCGCCCTCTCCGAAAGAGAGGGAGCTTTAGTAGGGGTATATTTTAATTACTATTCAAAAAAATCTCTTTGGGCGTTACCTAAAGGTCGGGCTTTCCGCTATATTTTTTCTATTTAAACTTTCCATGCTATCGTAGCCAACAAAATAGAAAAAGATGCCGCTTCAATCCCTAACGCTAACTAATCGTCAGCAATATTGGGTGCTAGCCATTTTTCAGCCTTCTCCACCGGAATTCCTTTCCTATCGGCAAAATCCCTTACCTGATCTTCCTTTATTTTTCCCAATCCAAAATACCGTGCCTCGGGATTTCCAAAATAATACCCACTAACGGATGACGCAGGCCACATGGCCAAACTATCCGTGAGTTCCACCCCAATGGCTTCCTTCACCTTTAATAGTTCCCAAATGGTCAATTTTTCCAAATGATCCGGACACGCAGGATACCCAGGTGCCGGTCGAATACCTTTGTAGGATTCATGAATCAAATCGTCATTACTTAAGTCCTCGTTCTCAGCATAGCCCCAGTGTTTGATGCGTACTTCTTTGTGTAAATATTCTGCAAAAGCTTCCGCTAAACGATCGGACAAGGCCTTTACCAAAATGGAGTTGTAATCGTCCAGTTCCTTTATATATTGGTCAGCTAGCTTATCTGTCCCAAATCCTGTGGTGACACAAAAACAGCCGATATAATCTTGCTTGCCACTTTCTTTGGGAGCAATAAAATCAGCCAAGGCAAAGTCCGCAACCCCTTCCCTTTTCTGTAGCTGTTGTCGTAGGGTACGGAAAATTAACCCTTTCTCCCCCTGCCCTTCGACTGTTCTCAGGGTGACATCGTTTTCTTTGTTCTCGACTGCGTTCGAACTGACAGAATTAGCGGTTACTGTAATGTCATCATCATTGATGGAATTGGCAGGGAAAAGTCCGAAAATTCCTTTTGCCGTCAATTGCTTCTTGTCAATAATTTGCTTTAGCATTTCCTGGGCATCGGCAAAGAGTTCGGTCGCTTGTTCTCCCACTACCTCATCGGTTAATATGGCGGGGTATTTACCATGCAATTCCCAACTCCTAAAAAAAGGGGTCCAGTCGATAAAAGGTACCAGTAGATTTAAGTCCAATCCCTCGATAACCTGAATCCCCAAAGTATTCGGTTTAAAGATTTCACTGGCTTTCCAATCTATCTCAAACTTGTTTCTCCGTGCCGCTGCAATGGATTTGTAAGTTTTACTGGAGGAACGATTTAAAAACTTCTCCCTAAACACGTTATAATCTTCCTTAATGTTTTTTTTGTAGGCAGACGAGGTTTCCTTTTGCAATAAATCCCCAGCCACGGTAACCGCTCTAGAAGCATCATTTACATGAACAACTGCCTCACTATATTGCGTGTCAATTTTTACGGCGGTATGTGCCTTGCTTGTGGTTGCACCACCAATCAATAACGGAATCTTAAAATTCTTGCGTTCCATTTCTTTGGCCAAATGCACCATTTCATCCAAAGAAGGCGTAATTAACCCACTCAGGCCAATGATATCAACATTATGCTCAATGGCCGCAGCAATAATTTTTTCTGGGGGCACCATCACCCCCAAATCCACAATTTCATAATTGTTACAGGCCAAGACTACGCTCACGATATTTTTACCAATATCATGTACATCTCCCTTTACTGTTGCCATTAAAATTTTTCCAGCATTATCCGTATCCCCTTCTTGCGGATTCAATAGCTTTTCTTCCTCAATATAGGGGAGTAGATAGGCCACTGCTTTTTTCATTACCCTAGCCGATTTGACCACCTGGGGCAAGAACATTTTTCCACTTCCAAACAAATCACCCACCACGTTCATTCCCGTCATCAAATTGCCTTCAATAACCTCAATAGGCTTATCTGCAGCTTGCCGGGCTTCCTCTACATCCTCAACAATATATTGGTCGATCCCTTTTACCAAGGCGCGTGTAATCCTATTCTGTATGGATTCTTCACGCCATGATAAATCAATTTTACTTTCCTTAGCCTTTCCAACAACCGACTCGGCAAAGTCCAATAATCGCTCGGTGGCATCGTCCCTTCTATTCAAGATTACATCCTCGACCCGTTCCAACAGATCCTTGGGTATATCATCATACACCTCCAACATACTCGGATTAACGATGCCCATATTCATCCCGGCCTTTATGGCGTGATACAGAAATACGGAGTGCATCGCTTCACGATCAGGATTATTCCCCCTAAAGGAAAAGGAAACGTTACTTACCCCACCACTGACACTTGCATAGAGCAGATTTTCACGAACCC
>JBBSKR010000043.1:0-22315 GCA_038256135.1 Flavobacteriales bacterium
ATTGTTCCATAGGCAACTCCATCTTCTTGTTACCTAGCGGGGTTTTCACAATTTTTGGGGCATATTCCAAAACCTTACTAAGCTCGTAACCGAGGACCTCACCTATTCGCTCGATGTTACGCCGAAAGCGCATGCTATCCTTTTGGATCTGCGCATCGCGGACTTCTGAAATAAATTGATTGAGAATGGAGTTCGCTTCCCCTAAATTATGAATAGTCATGTAGGCTTATTTTATTGGTAAGGTACTCTTTTCAATACAAAAAAATACTTGGTTTTATTATGAAAATAACCAAGTATTCAAATGAGTGGACTCAAACCATGTGGAAAAATTACTTATCCAACGAGCATGCCACCATCTATCAAATGGGTACAACCGGTAACATATTTACTTTCCTCGGACGCCAAAAACAAGGCCATCTCCCCAATTACTTTTGACGGCAGTTTTTCCATCTTTTAATAATTGAAGCTAATTTACCTGAGGTCGGAGGAAAATGGGAATTCTTATAGATAAGCGTAATCAACTTTTTATACCGCCCATCAAAAGTATTTATCTGCTGTGAATTGGGCCTGGGCAATTTTGCGAATAAGTCCCTTTCAAGTAGTAAAATTTTGTGTTTTCGTCTATTTCTCCCTAATAAAGATACGAAAATATACCCCCGACAGGTATGGCGAAAATGGCCAAAAGCCAAGCTAAACTTTTGGTAGGCTTAGCACCGTGCAAAAAATTACAGATAATACTATGGATAAAGCAATTAGGACATAGGTACCGATTAAAAGGGATGTCCATATAAATCAAATTAGTTCAGAATTTATTGAAAAACACAACCCCTATACTGATATAAAATAGTCTTATAAATTTTGGATAACTATGACAATCATCATAGCCAAAACCTACAAACGGCTCGCACGGGAAGTTTACCTATCATAAAAAACCTTGAACATCAAAAGAATGTCAAGGCTTTTGCGCTTTGGACGGGATTCGAACTTTTGTAAAAAACAAGCTACTTAATCAGTGAAGTAAATTAAACTTTAGTATTTCAATGAATACGTGGTTTCCAAGGTGTTAATTTAAACGGTCGTATAAATGAAGTCGAATTGCCCTATAAAATGGTAATTAACGAAACTACTAAAAAGACCCAGAAATGGGACACTACGGGGAAAGATTCCGCGCTTTGGAAAAATTATCACTTAGAACGGCCGTTTTTGGATCGTGATTCCCTTTTGCCTTCACCTGCGGGAAATGAGTCTATTGCCCTCGTAATAAAGGATAGCGAAGATGTACTGTACTATATCGAAAAAAAAAATCGCCAAGGTATAAAATCTTGACGGCCGGGGATGGGCAAGCCGGTTTCGACATTGCGGTCCATTTCATTCCCGATATCATCATCAGCGATATCACGATGCCGAAAATGGATGGTTACACGCTGACCGAAAAACTGAAGTCCGACCCACGCACCGACCATATTCCGGTAATACTGCTGACCGCCAGAACCGCCCAGGAAGAAAAAATAAAGGGCCTATCCGCCGGTGCGGACGCCTATTTGACCAAACCCTTCAACGAAGAGGAACTGAAGGTGCGTATGGACAACCTTATCGAAAGGCGACGTAAACTGCAATCGGCTTTTGCCGGTCAAAAACCCTTAGCCAAAAAAGAGGCCGACCAAGATCCGTTTATGGACAAGGTACTGCAGCTAATGGAAGAAAATTATAAGGATGAGGGTTTTGGTATCGGCGAGTTCGTAAAATCACTTCCCCTGGGCCGTATGCAGGTACACCGCAAGTTAAAGGCCTTGACCAATTTTTCTACCAGTCAGTTCATCAATTATTTCCGACTTGAAAAAGCAAGGGAGTTGTTGGATAACGAACAACTGAATGTATCCGAAACTGCCTATACCTGCGGCTTTAGCGACCCGGGGTATTTTAGCAAGTTGTTCACGAAAAAATATGGGGTGAGTCCTTTGGCGTACCGTGGGGAAAAGGTCGGTTGATATTGAACACGCCGTCGAAGGTTTTACCTAAGAGGGGCAATGACTTCCCCCTCAATAGAGGGTTATTCACATCGATATTTAGTAGGAGCAGTGCCTTGCTAAATTTTATTGAAAGTCCACTATCCATAACAGGATAAAGAAATGGACAGGGAACAAATTCTGGGTCGTATCGAAGAAAAATCAGCAGTCACTTGACCGGTTACAGGGCAAAAGAAACGTCTCAAGCAGAGCCACGTCATGGCGATTGCGTTCGAGCCGATTTTGAGGAAGAGTCTTTGAAAATCAAGCAGAGTGATGTAGAATTTGAGATTGACTTTATTCCGTTTTTTAAATTTTATAAGGCAACGAACGCCAAATTTATTGCGGGAAAATTGGAATGAACCCAACTAAATTGTTTCAATATATTCTAAGTACACATAAAACCATCAATAAAACAGACCGAGAAAATCTTGATCGGAATTCACAAAATCGGACAGGAACTTTCTGGTATAAATATAATGCAAACGGCATAGCAGAACTTAAAAGCACTAGCTGCAACTAATAGTAACCCTTTTCAAAAAACAATAAGAATTCCTAAAGACTTGGTCTAATCCGAAGTAGCCATTATATGATTTCGAACAAGATCTTCCGAACTCCTTAACACCAACTTATGGCATTCTATGTATCTTTGGGGATGCGCTTTCTTCTTTTTATTATTTTTTACATATCGTTGGCCACTATTGCGTGGGGGCAAGACGATTTCTTGGCAAAGCAATATTTTGCCGATGGCGATTTTAAAAAGGCCGTAATATTCTACGAAAAGCTAGTGGAGAAAAACCCTAGACGAACGGAATATTTGCAAGATTTGGTAGCCTGCTACCAACAATTGCAACGCTATGAAGACGCCGGTGATTTTCTTAGGGAAAAATTGAAGGACCGCAACCCCTACCCTACTTTGTTGATCGATCTGGGCTATAACCATGCCTTGCAGGAACAGGAGGAAATGGCAAAAACCTATTATGATAAGGCCTTGAATGTCATTGATGAAAACCCGAACTATGGGTATGCCATTGGTCTTCAATTTCAAAAGTACAGCCTGTTGGATTTGGCGATACAAGCTTTTGAAAAGTCCATGGGTTTGAATCCCACCTTGGATTTCAATTATCAACTGGCCCGAATTTATGGAGAGCAAGGTAATGTTGAGGCCATGTACAGCGCATACCTCAATTTGATCAGTGAAGGAAAGACCTCCAAATCGAATATTTTAAGAAGTATCGATGATTTTATATCGGAAGATCCTGAGGAGGCCAATAATCTTATCTTTAAAAAAGTACTGCTGGAGCGGGCACAGAAAAATCCAGATACTATTTGGAACGAAATGCTCAGCTGGCTATTCGTGCAACAAAAACAGTATAGCAGTGCACTTAGGCAAGAAAAGGCCATTTTCAAACGAATGGCAGGAAGTTCGACCGTACGATTGGAAAATTTGGGAAGCCTTGCCCTGCAAAATGAAGAAAATGACGTGGCCAAAGCTATTTACGAATACATCATCAGTAATACCGATAACGAAATCACCAAATTGGATGCAGAATTAAACCTCATCGATATTGACCTATTAACGGCCTCGGAAAGTCAGTTCGATATGATCCAAAAAAAGTACGAAGCCCTTATGGAGATTCATGGCTACAAGACACCGACCTTGCAATTACAGGTAGCCTATGCAAATTTTCTGACGTTCAAAAAAAACGAGCCCCAACCTGCGGAAAAGCTTTTGAAAAACAGTTTGAAATTGCCCTTGAGCGAACGGGGAACGGCCTATTTGAAATTGGCTTTGGGCGATATTTTGGTGTATGATAAAAAGTTCAATGAAGCGCTTATCTATTTTTCACAAATACAGCAAAAATTAAAAAATGACGTTTTGGGGCAAGATGCCCGTTTCAAGGTGGCGCAGACGAGTTTTTACAAAGGCGATTTTGATTGGGCCTTGACCCAATTAAAGGTGCTACGCAGTTCAACTTCCCAATTGATTGCCAATGATGCCATGGAATTAAGTTTGTTGATTTCGGACAATTCTTTGGAAGATTCTACCCAAACTGCTTTGAAGAAATATGCACGGGCAGATTTTTTGGCCTACCAAAACAAGACCGATGATGCCATTACCGCATTGAACGATATTCTGGAGAACCACAAAGGAGAAAAAATTGAGGATGATGCGTTACTCAAACAGGCACAGTTATTTGAATCACAAAAAAAATACGAGGAAGCCCAATTCAACTATCAAAAAATAATCACCTTTTATGGCAACGGTATCTTGGCCGATGATGCCCATTTTGCCCTTGCCGAACTATACCGTAAGATTTTCAATGAACCGGAAAAAGCCAAGGAACATTATGAAAAAATAATTTATAACTATCAGGACAGCTATTATTTCCCACAGGCCAGAAAAAACTTTAGAATCCTTAGGGGGGATGCCATCAATTAGAAATCGCAAATTCAGTATCAAGCCCAAAAGTAATATCCTTTAGATATCAATACATTCAGCACAGCTTTTGAATTTGCTTTTTAGCTTAAACTTGATACTTGCACTTGAACTTGAACTTGAATTATGCACATATACAACGTTACCACCAATATAGAAGAAGCTTCCCATGATACTTGGGTCGAATGGATGAAGCAAGTTCATATTCCAGAGGTGCTTTCTACAGGTAAGTTTTTGAGCGCAAAATTCACAAAAGTACTTGTTGAGGAAGATATGGGCGGCGTCACTTATTCCGTGCAGTACTCCGTTTTGGATAAGGCCACTTTAAATCGGTATTACGAAGAGGACGCCCCAAAACTAATAGCGAGTGTTCAACGAAATTTCGCCGGCAAACTCGTCTCTTTCAAAACAGAGTTGGAAGTCATAGACGAGTATTTCGTACAAAGGGCAACTGCTACACATTACCTTTTCGTATATGGTACTTTACTTGAAAAAGAGGTGCAATTGGGTGTGTTTTCCAGACCATTGGTCGGCTTTGAAGATGAACTTACGCATTTTTGTATTTCCGATAAAAAAGTGGCGGACCTCTACCCTACACTACAACATACGGATGATGAAAATGATTCGGTTAGAGGACAGGTATATACGTTGTCACACCAAGAACTACAAAAAGCTGATGCATATGAAGGCGAAGCGTATGAACGTATTCAAATTAAACTAGCCTCGGGAAAAAAAGCTTGGGCATACATTGCAAAATAGGGATAGTAGCGGAAAAACTTATGGGAACGAAGCGGAAAAAGAACAAGGGAGATAAGTATTCGCATAAAAAGCCTTCTGGGAAAGGGCCGGTAAAAGCAAAGAAATATCTAGGCCAACATTTCTTGAAGGATGAAGGCATTGCCAAACAAATTGCCGATACGCTGTTACAGCATGGGTACAACAATATAATTGAAATTGGTCCGGGTACAGGGGTATTGACCAAATATCTGTTGTTACGGGATATCAATTTAGTTGCGATGGATTTGGATGCCGATTCCATTATCTACCTCAATCATACCTTTGCCTTAGAGCATCCCAAGGTGTTGGAAGGCACGGGTTCGTTTAGGGTCATTGAAGCCGATTTTTTGAATTATGACCTTCAAGCCTTATTCGGGGAGGAACAATTTGGGATTACGGGCAACTTCCCCTATAACATTTCTACACAGATCGTATTTAAAATGCTGGAATTACGAAATCAGATTCCTGAATTTTCCGGTATGTTCCAAAAAGAAGTCGCGCAACGTATTTGTGCCCAAGAAGGCAGCAAGACCTATGGGATACTTTCGGTGCTGGTTCAGGCATTTTATGAAGCCGAATATCTATTTACCGTACATCCACAGGTATTCGACCCTCCGCCAAAAGTACAATCTGGAGTATTGCGACTTTCCCGCAAAACAGATTTCCACCTTCCTTGCGATGAGTTACTTTTCTATAGGGTAGTAAAGACCGCCTTCAACCAACGCAGAAAGACCTTGCGCAATAGTTTAAAAACCTTTGCACTATCCGATATTCTCAAAGAAGATACTATATTTGACCAACGACCGGAACAATTGGCCGTAGCAGATTTTATAGCATTGACGAAGAAGATAGCAGATGATACCCTTTAAACTTACAGAAGAACTTGTTACCGAAATAGAACAGCTCATTGAAAACAAGGATGATGCCGAACTAAATTCGCTATTTAAAGATGTACACTACGCGGATATTGCAGAAATCATCAATGAATTGGATGATGATGAAGCTACCTATCTCATTAAATTACTGGATAGCGATAAAACATCGGATATCCTTACCGAGCTTGACGAGAATGTTCGAGAGGCCATTTTGGGCAATCTTTCATCCAAAGAGATTGCCGGTGAATTGGCCGAACTGGATACCGATGATGCCGCCGATATTATTGGGGAACTGCCTAAAGAACAGGTTCAGGAAGTAATCTCTGAAATTGAGGATCGAGAACACGCCAAAGATATTGTCGATCTTTTACGCTATGCAGAAAATTCTGCAGGTGGTCTTATGGCAAAGGAGCTGGTTAAGGTAAACGAGAATTGGAACGTATTGACCTGTGTAAAGGAAATGCGGGCCCAAGCGGAAAATGTTACCCGCGTTCATTCCATATATGTGGTAGACGATGAGGACAAACTTAAAGGACGTTTATCGTTGAAGGATTTACTCACCACTTCTACCAAAACTCATGTAAAAGACGTATTTATCAAGAACGTTGATTCAGTTAATGTCAATGAAAATCCCGAAGAGGTTGCCAGGATCATGAGCAAATATGATTTGGAGGCTATTCCCGTTGTGGATGAAATCGGTAGGCTCGTCGGCCGTATTACTATTGATGATATTATAGATGTCATTAAAGAGGAAGCAGAACGTGATTACCAAATGGCGGCCGGTATCTCGCAAGATGTTGAAGCGGATGCCAGTATTTGGGAATTGACACGTGCACGATTACCTTGGTTGATCCTTGGCCTTTTTGGGGGTGCTGCGGCGGCAGTGATCATGGGCGGTTTTGAAGAAATGTTTCGTGCATACACCGTGCTATTTTTATTTACACCTTTAATTGCGGCAATGGCGGGTAATGTTGGTGTTCAATCAAGTGCCATCATCGTTCAGGGTCTAGCAAATGACGATATCAAAGGAAGTATCGGGAACCGGTTGATCAAAGAAATGTTACTAGCCTTGCTCAACGGATTTATTCTATCTTGCCTACTATTGATTTTTACTTGGGTATGGAAAGGCGATTTTTTAACCTCCCTGGCGATATCCATTTCACTGATTGCTGTTATCGTTGTGGCAGGTTTCATTGGCACCTTTGTACCGTTATTTCTACACAAACGAGGTATTGACCCTGCAATTGCCACAGGACCTTTTATTACGACAAGTAATGATATTTTCGGTATTTTGATTTACTTTTTAATTGCCAAGCTTATTTTAGGAATTTAATAAGCCCCCTTTTTCCGTTTTTAGAATACTGGCACTTTGCGTATCTTTCTAATAGAAAAATACGTTTTTATGCCATCAAAAAACAATTGAGTAAACGCATTTTTACTCCTTGTATTTCAAATCAACTTTGGTTTTTAAGAGAAATCGAAACCAGTGAACAGCGAAATCGCGACCGATAAAAAATGGTGCAAAGAAAATTAATTTGAATAATGAAAAGTATTAATCTTAAAGAAAAATATGAGTTATTTGATGCCTATTGGCACCCGCATCAAATTGGTACCGTTGATGATATGCAGGTATTGTTGGCTAAAATTAAGGGTGAATTTGTATGGCATGCCCATGAGGAGGAAGATGAACTTTTTCAGGTGGTCAAAGGCACCTTATATATGCAATTTAGGGACCGTACCGAAGTTGTAAATCAAGGAGAAATCATTATTGTACCCAAAGGAATAGAACATTGCCCTTCCTCCAAAAATGATGAGGAAGTACATCTTTTGCTGTTCGAAAAGGTGAGTACCTCCCATACCGGCAAGGTGGAACATGAAAAGACACAAACAAATTATCCCAAAATATAATCCCCCAGAAAATGAAAGTATTGCACGTAGACATCAATCACCCACTCATTATCGAACAGTTTTCTAAATTTGGATTTCAGAATGATACCGATTACACCTCAACAAAGGAACAAATTGAACAAAAGATTGCCGATTACGACGGACTGATCATCCGCAGCAGGTTTACCATTGATGCCGAGTTCAAGGAAAAGGCCAAAAACCTAAAGTTTATTGGCCGATTGGGAGCTGGATTGGAAAATATAGATACCAAATACGCCAAGTCACTAGGAATATTTCTTGCAGCTGCCCCGGAAGGAAATCGCAACGCTGTTGGGGAGCATGCCCTTGGTATGTTGTTATCCCTTTTCAACAAGTTGAATAAAGCCGACCGGGAAGTCAGAAATGGAAAATGGGACCGTGAAGGCAATAGGGGCGTTGAACTCGAAGGTAAGGTAGTGGGCATCGTGGGCTATGGGAATATGGGCAAGGCCTTTGCTAAAAAATTAAGGGGTTTCGATGTGGACGAGGTTATTTGCTACGATATAGAAGGGGGTGTAGAAGACGAGAATGCCAGGCAAGTAGGTATTTTGGAGTTGCAGCATCGAACTGATGTTTTGAGCCTTCATGTTCCACAAACAGAACTGACCGTTGGTATGATCAATTCAGAATTTTTGGACAAATTCAAAAACCCCATTTGGCTATTGAATACCGCAAGGGGCAAATGCGTCAAAACTGCCGACTTAGTAAAAGCATTAAAATCTGGTCAAGTTTTAGGTGCAGGATTGGATGTGCTCGAATATGAAAAAGCATCCTTCGAAAATATGTTTACGGATAAACAACTGCCTGAAGCTTTCCAGTATTTGGTAAATTCGGATCAAGTTATTCTTTCCCCCCATGTTGCTGGTTGGACAGTGGAAAGCAAAATAAAATTAGCACAGACCGTAGTCGATAAAATCAAAAATAATTTCAAGGTATAAACTAGTGCAAGAAGCCCAATTTTACAATCATTTAATACTTTTAAGTTGTATTTCAGACATTTAGCAAACCAAATAAAACTTTGGGAACCCAATGACAAAGTATTTCTATGATATACAATTATTCTTTATATTTAATCGAATTTAATAACCAACACCATAAACCATGTCAGATAACAACAAAGATTTAGGTGATAAGGCAGATGATGCCTTTGACAAAGCAAAAGATAATACAGAGAGATCCTACGAAAAAGAAAAAGAATCCAAAAAGGATTTTTCAGAGGAAAATAAGGGTTCCACAAAAGAGTTTGGCGAAGGAGCTAAAAAAACGGCAGATGAATTCACTGCTGGTGCCAAAGAAGCCTTTGGAAGTGCCAATGGGGAAAATAAAAAAATATTAGTTGGAATTCTAGCTATTGTTTTAGGTTCATTAGGAGTACATAAATTTATTTTAGGGTATCAAAAGGAGGGCTTTATTCTCTTGGGAGTGACCATTTTAGGTTATGCAACAACTTGTTTTGTAATAGGTGCATTCTTTTTTTGGATTCCTGGTGTAATTGGATTAATAGAAGGAATAATCTATTTAACAAAATCGGACGAAGAGTTTTACAACACCTATCAAGTAGGTAGAAAACCCTGGTTCTAAAAAGTCAAAGTCGGGTATACTAACATCCGACTTTTTTTACTCCATTTATTATCGTAATATTGCAATATATAAATATGTAATGGGAATTACCAAAACGCAAATTTTTAATGCAAAACAGAATGAATTGGCGATAATCTTCAAGGTTTTGTCCAATCCTGCTCGCATAGCCATTTTACAATACATCAGTGAACAGGATTCCTGTATTTGCAATGATATCGTTGATGAAATTGGTTTGGCACAACCTACCATCTCACAACATTTAAAAGAATTAAAAAGTATTGATCTGATCCATGGTGAAATTGAAGGGAAAAAGGTCTGTTACTGTATCAACCTTACACGATGGACAGAAATACAAGCTTTGTTCAATTCCTTTTTTAACACCACGAAAAACAATTGTTGCTAATAACCCCAAAAAATCATGAAGACACATGAATTTCTATCCCTTTTAAAGGGAAACAAAAACAAAAATCTATTGTTCGAGTATAAAACTGGTTCGCTTATAGGTGCCAACTATCATATTACGGAAGTTAAGAACGTAACCGTCGATGCGGTAGACTGTGGTGCAGGGACCGATTTTTGGAAAGAAACCATAATTCAATTATGGGAGAGTCCTGAATAAATAGGCAAAACAGAATATATGTCCGCTTACAAAGCTTTGGCAATCCTAACCAAGGTTGATCAAATTAAACCGATGGAAAAAGAGGTTGAAGTCAAGTTTGAATATAGCAATGCTTCCTTTCATACCGCACAATTATTTGTTCTATCCTATCAAATTCAGAATAACGATCTGCTAATTTATTTAGGAATTGAAAAAACCGATTGTAAGGCCAAGGAAACTTGTGGTGTTCCTGAAACTAATGTAGCAATAGTTGCATCATCTTGTGCGCCTGGCAGTGGTTGTTGTTAAAAACAAAGCATATGGAAGAAATAGCTATTCGACCGATGACTGTTTCCGATTGGGCATCTATAGAGAACATCTATGAAGAAGATATCGCAACAGGTGTTGCTACCTTTGAGACCAACATTCCGGCATATAACGATTGGGATAAAGCACATATGTCCACCTGTTTCCAGCAGGTGTGTTTATGGAGGGGTAGGCGAAGTAAGCGTATACGTTTCAAACAAAAGTAGGGGAAATGGATTAGGCCGGTAATTGTTGGAACACTCAATAATAGAAAGCGAAAACGAAGGGATATGGACCTTACAGTCGGGTATTTTTCCAGACAATTTTGGGAACATAAAAGTACATGAAAATGTGGGCTTCAGACGTATAGGCAAACGTGAACGCGGAAATTAAATGGCCAATGTATCGATAACGTTCTTTATGAACGACGAAGTAAGGTTGTAGGGGTAGATTAGACTATTCTTTTTCGGCAGCTTGTGCCTCATGTAGCCTACGCTCCAGTTCTGCCTGAAATTCTTCCATGACCGGTTTTACCGTACTTTCCGGTAAATCTGCAATTTTGATGTACATTAATCCATCAACGGAATTGTTGAACAAGGGGTCCACATTAAAAGCAACCACTTTTGCATTTTGTTTGATGTATTTTTTGATGAGTACGGGCAAACGCAAATTACCTGGCTCTACTTCATCGATCAAACGGTCGAACTTATTCAAATCGGCCTGGGTCTCATCAAAAACAAATTCTTTGTCGGCATCCTTTAATTTCACCTTAAATTCCTTTTTAGGCCGAATATATTGTGCGACATAGGGATCCCAGTAATTGGATTTCATGAACTCGATCATGAGCGATTTCGAAAAATTGGAAAACTGGTTGCTTATACTTACCCCGCCAATCAAGTATTTATGCTCGGGAAATCGGAGCGTCGTATGTACGATTCCTTTCCATAGTAAAAATAAGGGCATCGGCTTTTGTTGGTATTCCTTAGTAATATAGGCCCGCCCCATTTCAATCGAGTTTAGCATCATGTCATACAATTCGGGTTCAACCCTAAAAAGGTCCTGCAAGTAAAATCCGTCGATACCGTATTTCGGGTAAATTTCAGAACCCATACCCATTCGATAAGCCCCTACAATGCACTTAACCTCATCATCCCAAAGAAAAAGATGATGGTAATAAGAATCGAACTTATCCAAATCAATGGCTTTATTGGTCCCCTCCCCTATCGCCCTAAAGGTCACCTCGCGCTGTCTCCCAATTTCTTGAAGTATAAAAGGCATGTCTTTTTCCTTCGCCAAAAAGACCTCGTAGTTTTTACTTTGCAACAAACGACAATCTTTTTCCCTCAGTTTTTCAATCTCCCCTTGCATCACCTCCTTACGTACCGCTGTGGCAATTTTTTTTGGTTGCTTGGGAATTTTAAGGGTACTAGGCAGTTGATCGATCAGGCGTTCTTTCTCATATGCGTTGGAAAGTATGTAGGTCTTACGACGTAGCAAATCCATATATTCCTCCAAATTTTCCTGTTCCTTTTGCGTTGCGACGGAGATAGGTTGGCCTATTCTTATTTTTATAGATCTGTTCCCCTGAGAAAAGACTTGTGAAGGTATCAAAGCAGTTCTAAAAGAGTCCCCCAATTTAGCCAGACGATAGAATAATTTACTGTTTCTGGCGTGAAAATAAATGGGCACTACAGGTACTTCTGCCTTACGGATCAATTTTATGGCTGCTTCTTCCCACGGTTTGTCCACAACTAAGTTACCATCCTTATTTGTTGAAACTTCCCCTGCAGGAAAAACACCAAGTACATGCCCGTTATTCAAATGTTGAAGTGTATTCTTAAAACCTGAGATACTACGTTTTGTATCCTTTCGCTCCGTAAATGGATTTACCGGAATGATATAAGGTTCTAACGGAACCATCCGTTGTAAAAGAAAGTTGGCCATGATTTTATAATCCGGCCGTTGTTTCACCATCAGTTTAAAAAGTAAAATACCATCTATGCCGCCTAAGGGATGATTGCTTATGGTAATATAGGGACCTTCTTTGGGCAATCGCTTAAAATCTTCTTCCGGTATTTCGTAATCAATTTCAAAATGCTCTAAAATTGCATCGGCATACGCTTCACCGTCTAAATGTGCGATGGAATCGTAATAGGTATTGATGCTTGAGATTCGAGTAACTTTCAATAGAACCCAACCTATGAAAGTACCCAATACCCCATACTTAGCAACATTGATGGCATTGGCAACTTCTTTGGCGGTAACTAAACCCATAAAATCTTCATCGATTAGATTGTAAATATAGGAAAATAGGACTAGGAGCCCCCAGTTTCCAATACAGGAAATAAAGATTGAAATCTATTTCACAACCAGCTGTACTGTTTCGGTGCCACGCTGTTCCAATAGCAGTTCATTCCCGTTTTGCAATGATTCCAGCGCTTTGGCATCAAAATGGCGAATGGTATATAAGGATACGTTCTCATGATAAGCTACCTTAAACTTACTTTTCAGCTGTTGTAAAAGTGGTTCCAAACCTCCAAATTTGTTATCTACACAAACAGAAAAACTAATCGCGGAATTCTGTATCAAATCCACTTTAATTTTATGTTCATGGAATAGTTTAAATAGTTCGCTAATGCTATCTTCAACGATAAACGAAAAATCCAACGTGGATAATTTCATTAAAACTTGATTTTTTTTCACAATAAAACATGGAACCAATGGCTCAATACCCATTCCTTTACCTACCGTTGTTCCTTTATCCTTGGGATTTAAAAAGGATTTTACATGCAAGGGTATTTCCTTTCTTTGCAAAGGTTGTAAGGTCTTTGGATGAATAACCGAAGCACCATAAAATGCCAATTCAATAGCTTCCCTATACGATATAGTGTTCAATAATTGTGTTTCCTTAAAATAACGTGGATCTGCATTCAATACTCCTGGAACGTCTTTCCAAATGGTAACGGAATCCGCATTTAGACAATAGGCCAAAATAGCGGCCGTATAATCAGATCCTTCCCTACCCAACGTAGTTGTAAAATTATTGTCATCACTACCTAAAAATCCTTGGGTAATGTTCAACACTTTTATGTCGATTTTTGAAACATTTTCTTGGGTACGTTCCCAATTGACCGTGGTATCCCTATAGATACTATCGGTTTTAATGAGGTTTCGCACATCCAACCAAGTATTGGCAATACCTATTTCCTGAAGATAGGCACTAATAATTATAGTAGAGATAAGCTCCCCGTAACCCACAATTTGATCATACACAAAATTATAATTGGGAGATTTGTTCCAAACCAAAAATCCGTTGATCTCATCAATAAGAATCTTGATCTCCTTATAAATGGGGTGTTGAGGTTGAGGGAATAATTCCGATACAATAACATGGTGGTATTCCACTAATTCAGCCACTTTGGATGGTATCTCATTTTTATCGCTAAAATAGGCGTTGACGATTTCCTCCATGGCGTTGGTCGTCTTACCCATGGCCGAAACCACCAAAAGAGTGTTTTCATAGCCTACTTCATGCAATACCTTAACAATATTTTTTACGGCACCGGCATCTTTTACCGATGCTCCCCCAAACTTAAAAACCCTCATACTATATGTTTATACAATTTTAATTCAATTTCTACCTTCTAAAAGCTCAAATAGCGTTTAGATAATTCTTAATTCCTCGTTCATCCAATTGAACTACATCCCAATCACGCATTACATTTGCCCCCTTACTTTCGTAAAAACCAATTGCCGGCTCGTTCCAATCCAAAACTTCCCAACTGATCCGTTTTACTCCCAATTCATTTCCATAGCTAACAACTTCATCCAACAGTGCGGTCCCTAAACCACTGCCGCGCATTTCTGCCGTAACGATCAAATCCTCTAAATGGATAACAGGGCCCTTCCAAGTAGAATATCTTGGATAAACCAAGGCCATACCGACTATGGACCCATTTTTATCGGCGACAAAACAGTGAAACAATTTTTGGACACCAAATCCATCTTCCTCCAAATCTTTTAAACTTACCTCCACGGCATCTTCTTCTTGCTCAAAAGTGGCCAGTTCTTGAATTAATTGAAGTACCTGTTTCATGTCTTCTCTTCGGGCTGTTCTGATTTTATATTCCATAATTGTTACAAATAAAACACAAAGTTATAAATTTAAAAAATGAAACGAAAACCAAATCCTCGGGTTTCACAAAATACCCGATATTTGTAATCTAAATCATAAACAAATTCATGGCTCCTAAAAGAAATCAGACCCTTGGCGAATTCATTATTGAAAATCAAGATTCATTTCAGTACTCCTCTGGGGAGTTATCAAAACTCATCAATGCGATTAGACTAGCGGCCAAGGTAGTCAACCATGAGGTAAGCAAAGCGGGACTTGTTGATATTTTGGGAGGTGCAGGCGAAACCAATGTACAGGGAGAAAATCAACAGAAATTAGATGTATTCGCTAACGAAAAATTTATACAAACCTTGCGCAATAGGGAAATTGTGTGTGGTATTGCATCGGAAGAGGAAGATAGCTTCATCAGTGTCAATAGTAATGACGATAAAAATCAAAATAAATATATAGTACTGATCGATCCCTTGGATGGCTCCTCAAACATTGATGTAAATGTTTCGGTTGGGACTATTTTTTCTATTTACCGTCGAGTTACGCCTGTCGGAACCCCTGTTAGTATGGAAGATTTTTTACAGCCAGGAAACAAACAGGTAGCTGCCGGTTATATCGTTTACGGGACTTCTACGATGATCGTTTATACTACTGGTGCTGGCGTTAACGGTTTTACCTTGAATCCGGCCCTAGGGACTTTTTATCTTTCCCACCCAAATATGAAATTTCCGGAAACCGGTAAAATCTATTCGGTGAATGAAGGTAACTATGTCCATTTTCATCAAGGAGTCAAAGATTATATTAAATATTGTCAAATGGAAGAAGGCGATAGACCCTATACCTCAAGATATATAGGCTCGCTTGTATCTGATTTTCACAGAAATATGATTAAAGGGGGTATTTATATGTATCCGAAAAGTAGTATTACAGAAAGTGGGAAATTGAGATTGCTGTATGAGTGTAATCCTATGGCCTATATCGCTGAACAAGCCAATGGTATAGCCATTGGAGGAAAAACCAGGATTTTGGACATCGTACCTACGGAACTTCACCAAAGAGTTCCCTTTTTCTGTGGAAGCCGGAAGATGGTGGAAAAACTTCAAGAATTCCTTGCTAAATATCAAGAATAAAAAATGGGGCAAATTGATTCCTTACGCAACCCAACTACCAAATTAGTGTTTCAACAAGTATAAATAATCTTCAAAATCTATTTTACCTCCAAAGATTTTTACAGACCGTTCGATTACTTTATCGGCCTTGTCTCCTGAAAAACCTAGACCAATGGCATATTTTTTAATCAAGATCATCTCCCCATCATCTATTTCATGGTCGGTATAGATGATCCGAAAAAAGTCGAACAACCTTTCCAACCGTCTTTCAGAATCGTGAGGAGCATCAATGGGATACTTGTTTTCCTTTTTCATTACCTCCTCAAATTCAGAGCTGGTAATATCCAATTTAGTTGCGAAACGATCCAACATATTTTTTTCCTCGGTACTTAGCTCTCCATCAATAGTGGCCAAAGTTGCTAAGGCAGCAAAGTGTGCCAAATTCCTTCGGTGTTCCCCACCTGAGTATAAATCTGCTATGGACATATCTTAAGTTTAAATTATTGGACAAATATAATTTTTTTAGAGGTCATAGTTTATATCCTGTCCAACTTTGTTTTACTCCAAAATTCGTAACTTTCCATAGCTATGAAATCACCCCTTTTACAGTTTACGAACAAAGGTATTTACTGCGAAGAAGCAAAAGTCTATTTAGATCCCTGGAAGCCGGTGGATAATGCCATTATTTCCCACGGGCATGCAGACCATAGTCGTTGGGGCCATAAAAAATACATCACACACCACAGAAATGTTCCGATTATTTCGCACCGTTTAGGGGAAATCAGTGTTATAGGAAAGGATTGGGGAAAAACCTTTATGATCAACAATGTAAAATTTAGTCTGCACCCCGCGGGTCATATCATAGGCTCGTCTCAAATTCGGGTTGAACATAAAGGTGAGGTTTGGGTTTTTACAGGGGATTACAAGACTGAAAACGACGGCATATCAACTCCCTACGAGCCCATTAAATGCGATACTTTTATTACCGAATGCACCTTTGGGTTACCCGCCTTTAAATGGACACCCCAAAAAGAAGTTTTTAAGAATATAAATTCATGGTGGGCCGAAAACCAAGCGGAAGGAAAAACATCTATTTTATTCGGGTATAGTCTTGGCAAGGCACAGCGATTACTAAAATATTTAAACACCGATATCGGCAAAATATACACCCATGGGGCAATCGAAAATATGACAGCGGTCTTACGCCCAATGGTAGATTTTCCAGAAACGACTTTAATCACTAAAGAAACCAAAAAAGAACAATTGTTAGGGAATATTGTTTTGGCCCCGCCAAGCGCGCATGGCAGCACCTGGATCCGTAAAATGGTTCCCTATGTAACGGCCTCTGCCAGTGGCTGGATGACTTTTAGGGGAGCGAGAAGAAGACGTGCCATTGACAAAGGCTTTGTTCTTAGTGACCATTGCGATTGGCCCGGACTTTTATCGAGCATTAAGGAAACGGGAGCGGAAAAAGTAATATGCACCCATGGCTATACGGAAATCTTTTCCCGTTATTTAAAGGAACAAGGCTATGATGCCCGTACCGAAGCCACCCAGTATGGTGAAGAAGAAACAGCCGAAGCAGTAGCCTCTAAATCAAGTCCGGCGGTATGAGAAATTTTGCACAACTTATAAAAACGCTGGACAGCACCAACAAGACCACCCTAAAGGTGCAAGCTTTGACAACTTATTTCTTAAATGCGGATGACCTGGATAAAGTGTGGACCATTGCCATACTTTCGCATAGAAGACCACCAAGGCCTGTTAATACTACGCTGTTACGCGAATGGGCTTCAGAATTGGCAAACATTCCCTTGTGGCTTTTTGAAGAAAGCTATCATATTGTGGGCGATCTCGGTGAGACCATTGCCTTGGTCATACCGGCCTCTGATGATTCCTCCGATAAAAGTCTAACGACATTCATGCAGGAAATGATTGCCCTAAAGAAAAAATCGGACGAAGAAAAGAAGGCATACCTCTATGAAAATTGGAAAGTACTTAACTACTACGAGCGCTTTGTCTTTACCAAATTAATAACCGGTGGATTTAGAATCGGGGTGAGCCAAAAATTAATGACAAGGGCATTGGCGAAAGCAACTGAAATTGACGAGGACATTTTGGCCTACAAATTAATGGGCAATTGGGATCCCAATACCATTTCATTCGAGCAATTGATTCTTGAGGAAAATGAAAGTGATTACCTATCGAAACCGTATCCGTTTTATCTAGCTTACGCTATGGAAGGGGATGCTGAAGATTTAGGAAATGTTAACGATTGGTCGGCAGAGCATAAATGGGACGGTATCCGGTCACAGGTCATTTTAAGAAACGATGAATTGTTTGTTTGGAGCCGTGGTGAGGAATTGGTGACGGACAAATATCCAGAATTTGAAAAATTTATTGGTACCATCCCGAATGGAACCGTTATCGACGGGGAGATACTTCCCTTTCCAAAAGGTAGCATTGGGACATTTAATGATTTGCAGACAAGAATAGGGCGAAAAACAGTCTCAGCAGCTTTATTAAAAAAGGTCCCGGTCATCTTAAAAGCGTATGATCTTTTGGAATGGGAGGGAAAAGATATTCGTGATAAACCGTTTATCGAGAGAAGAGGCTTAATTGAAAGTTTATTCAAATCTGTCACTTCGAGCGGAGTCGTGCAGCCCCTACATCTTTCAGAAACCATGCATTTTTCAACTTGGCAAGAAGTAGCCCAAGAACGGGAACGTTCACGGGAAAAACACAGTGAAGGGCTAATGCTAAAACGTAAAGGCTCCCCCTATTTAGTAGGAAGGAAAAAGGGGGATTGGTGGAAATGGAAAGTAGATCCGTTGACCATTGATGCGGTACTTACCTATGCAATGCGCGGTCATGGTAGGCGCAGCAACCTATTTACGGATTATACTTTTGCCCTATGGCATGAAAACGAAAGTGGGGATAAGGAACTGGTTACCTTTGCCAAAGCCTATTCCGGTCTTACAGATGCCGAATTTCGAAAATTGGATGCCTGGATCAAAAAAAATACTTTGGAACGCTTTGGTCCGGTTCGCAGCGTAACCCCGCACCACGTTTTTGAAATCGCGTTTGAGGGCATAGCCCTTTCCAAACGACATAAAAGTGGTGTAGCTACCCGATTCCCAAGAATGTTACGTTGGCGACAGGACAAGAATATTCATGAAGCCAATTCTTTGGTGGAGTTGAAAGGATTAATTCCGAACGAAGGGAAGGAATTCGCTGAAGGTGAATCCAAAGACAAAAAGAAGAGTTGACTACCTAAAAAATTAGAATAACGTAAACAGATTGCTTCGTTACGCTCGCAATGATAAAAAGAGAAGAACTCGTCCATATCGCAGAAAATTGGTTCCAAGAACAGGAATGGAAACCATTTAAATTCCAAAAAGATACTTGGAAAGCCTTTTTACAAGGCAAAAATGGGCTTTTGAATGCACCTACCGGTAGTGGTAAAACCTATGCGCTTTGGTTTCCTATTGTGCTTCACTATATCAAAAAGAATCCTAATTACAGAACGAAACATGCAAAAGGCTTGAAAGCCATTTGGATTACGCCCTTGCGCGCCCTTTCCCAAGAAATCAGACAATCAGCAGAACGGGTTACTGCAGATTTAGGCACCCAAATGACCGTAGGTATCCGTTCTGGAGATACCTCGACCAAGGAACGTGCGGTTCAAAAGAAACAAATGCCCGATCTGCTCATAACTACCCCTGAAAGCCTCCAATTGCTGTTAGCCACCAAGGGTTACAATAAGATATTCGAAGACTGTTCCGCCATTGTGGTCGATGAATGGCATGAAATTCTAGGCACAAAACGTGGGGTACAAATGGAGTTGGCCCTATCCCGACTAAAAACCATTTCAAAGGATTTACGCATTTGGGGAATTTCGGCCACCATAGGCAATTTGGAACAGGCCCGCAATGTCTTGTTGGGGCCGTCATCCATGGCATTGGAAAACTCGGTAATGATCAAGGCCAACATCAATAAAAAAATAACGGTCAAAAGTATCATTCCAAAGAAAATGGAAACCTTTCCATGGCGTGGTCATTTGGGATTGCATTTGTTGGAAGAGGTAATCCCAATCATCAACAAAAGTAAAACCACCTTACTTTTCACCAATACCCGTAGCCAATGTGAAATCTGGTTTCAGAAAATTCTTGAAAAGCATCCGGAATATGCCGGAGAAATGGCCATGCACCACGGCAGTATCAATAAGGAGACCCGCGTTTGGGTAGAAAATGCCATCCGCAATGAAAGTCTGAAAGCGGTAGTCTGTACCTCAAGTCTGGATTTGGGGGTTGATTTTGCCCCTGTGGAAACGGTAATCCAAATTGGAGGACCAAAAGGGGTCGCCAGATTTTTACAACGTGCAGGGCGAAGCGGCCATAGGCCCGGCAAGGAGAGTGTGATCTATTTTTTACCCACCCACGCCATTGAACTGATCGAGGCATCTGCATTGCAGAAAGCGGTAAAGGAAAATACGGTTGAAGACCGCCTCCCCTACTTGAACAGTTATGATGTTTTATTGCAGTATCTGACCACTTTGGCCATTTCAGACGGATTTTATCCCAAAGAAATCTATCAGGAAATCAAACAGACCTTTTGCTATCAGACCTTGACCGAAGACCAGTGGCAATGGCTCTTGAACTTTCTGGTCATGGGAAGTCAGAGTCTTCAATCGTATGACGAATACAAAAAGGTTGAAGTGGAGGAAGATGGGAAATTTAAGGTAAATAATCGCGGGGTAGCGATGCAGCATCGGTTCCAAATCGGGACCATTGTAGGCGATGTGAATTTAGCCGTCAAATATCAAAAGGGAGGCTATATAGGTTCTATCGAAGAGTTCTTTATCTCCAAACTCAATCCGGGCGATGTATTCACCTTTGCAGGAAGGAATCTGGAGTTCATCCGTATTAAGGAGATGACCGTGCAGGTGAAAAACTCCACCAAAAAAACCAACAAAATCTCCAGTTGGATGGGAAGCAGACTAACGCTATCCGCACAAATGTCGGAATTACTTCGAAATGAACTGTACAGTTCCAACCTTCCCCCAGAAAAGCAGTCCGTTGAGATTCGCTCCTTGGCCCACCTTTTTGAACGGCAGCGCCGAGAAAGTATCGTTCCCAATCCCTCAGAATTCCTCATTGAAACCTTTAAGACCCGTGATGGATATCACCATCTTTTTTATCCCTTTGAGGGCAGGTTCGTACACGAGGCCATGGGCAGTCTTTTGGGGTATCGCATCAGCCTTCTTTCACCAATTACCTTTTCCTTAGCCTTTAATGATTATGGTTTTGAGCTGTTATCCGATCAACCCATAGACATACAACAGGTATTGGACAATAATTTATTTTCCACGGAATATATGTTGGACGACCTGCAGAAAAGTTTGAATTCCACTGAAATGGCACGTAGAAAATTTAGGGATGTGGCCATTATCAGTGGAATGGTCTTTACGGGCTATCCCAAAAAGGGCATTAAGATGAAACATTTGCAAAGTAGTTCCCAATTATTGTTCGATGTATTCCGCGATTATGAACCGGATAATCTCCTCTTTCAACAAGCGTTTACGGAAACCTTTGAGCATCAGCTTGAGGAAGGTCGCTTACGACTTTCCTTGGAACGCATCGCCTCACAGAAAATTGTTTGGAAAGCATGTGAAAAAGCCACTCCGTTTTCATTCCCGCTGATTACCGACCGCATGAGCAGGGAGAAACTCTCTAGTGAAAAACTGGCGGATCGCATCAAAAAAATGGCTGCCCTTCTAATGAAGAAATAGGTAATTTTACCCCATGACCCATTTCATCAAAATTCAAGAACAATCATTTGTACTTCATTATACCGGTGTCCTATTTTGGAAGGAGAAATCACAGTTGATCATCAGTGACGTTCATTTGGGCAAGGTTTCCCATTTTAGAAAACATGGAGCGGCCGTACCCCAACAAGCGGTCCAAAAAAATTTTGACGCCATGAATGGGGCCATAGATTTCTTCAAACCAAAATGTATTGTGTTTCTGGGTGACCTGTTTCATTCTTCACTGAACAAAGAATGGGAAATTTTTGAGGATTGGGTTAAATCGAAATCCGCAGAAATCATCTTGGTCAGTGGCAATCACGATATCATATCTCCCCTGAAATATGAGGATTTGGGAATAAAGGTACTATCAGAATTAATTTTGGATACGTTTTTACTTACCCATCATCCTGAAGAACGCGACGGACTTTTCAATTTTTCCGGTCATGTTCATCCTGCTATTCGCTTGAGTGGGTTGGGCAGGCAGTCGGTCAGATTACCTTGCTTTTATAAAACGGACTACCAGATGATTCTCCCCGCTTTTGGAACGTTTACAGGCTCTCACACCTTAGAACCTTGTGAAGGCTGCGAGGTTTTTGCCCTTTTGGGAGATGCCGTCTTACCAGTGCCCATCAAGGAAGTTAAAAAGAAACGCTCCTATCGAAAATAGTTCGATAAATTTCTTAAATAGCATAATTAACAGGCATAATCCCCATAACTTTAAAGATTATGAAGAAAACATTATCCATACTCAACCTATGCTCG
>JBBSKR010000044.1:0-22250 GCA_038256135.1 Flavobacteriales bacterium
ATAAAGCTGATTTATGATTACTGCCCATCATCAGGTCAACTTCGATATCGCCTACACGAGATCTTTCTTGAACTACGTCCGGACGCTTATCTATTCCAACACGTCCTTTGATGGCGCCCCGATTATCTTTGACGTTGCCACGCTTTTGTCTGCGTCCGGTGTGGCGCAAATACTTGTAAAGCCCCTTGTAGTCCTTATGATCTCGATGACTACTGTGCTTTGCCGTCCATATCCATTTATAAATGGTCTCGTGGCTTACACAGAATTCCGATTGTTCGGGAAGCCGGTAAGCTATGAGTTCCGGACTCCATCTCTCTACTTCCATCAGGCCTCTTATCCTCTGCTTGAGATCTTCGTTGAAAAGGACCCACTTGCGTTTGGTCTCGTGGCGGATGTCCGTCTTGCGTTGGGCGTGTTCCACGATATAGCGTCCAGCGGTCCGTCCGCATTTGGGTATGTTGCGTTTGGAGCTCACGACTTATTGTGCTCCTGTGTACACCGATCTGATCGGCGATCTCTGTCTGTGACAATCCTACCGTAAATAGCGATTGGATTCGATACCTTTGACCAAGGCTCAATTGACTATATTTTTTCATGCACGACGAATAAAAATATTGAGCCCAAAACAGATGGGGCTAGCCCCATCTGTTTTAAATATTCGTGTTGCACTTATTGCTTTAACTTAGAGATTATTTAATATCACTAATAAAATGAAAATTACCAGAACTACACGAATTTAATCAACATTAATATTACAAAATAGATGAATGGTAGAATTTTCAATCAATTTACAAGTGTTATTATCTAATTTTTCAAATTAGTTATCAATCAGTTAACTGAATATTGCACTATCTGTCCGCACGCGTATTGGTTAGTTTTTTGAAAAAGTTTGATTAATCAAATAAATAAGGGCATCTCCAAGCCTTTTAAATGGTAGTTGTTCCATATGTGGGCAAAACTTTTTAAAACCTCGTCTTTATCAATTGTAGGGTCAGCTTAACCCGGTAGGCATCTGCTATGACCTTACGTACTTCGGTATTGCTTAATTCGGGTTTTGATATACTCCGAGAAATTTGATTCAAGATTGGAGGCCAGGGCCACAGAGAAATATTTCAAATCAGGCATTGGTCGCAAGTGATTTTGAAAGGGGAATAGCGTTCTGGCCAAACCCCGTTAAAGGACAGGTAAATGTAAAATATTCTATGTCAACAGAAGGTAATATAAATATTTCATTGATTCCAATTACTAACTTTGTGAAACAGTGACCATAACCAATAGCTATAGACCGCAAGGGCAGTTCGAAGAAACCTATTTTACTTCAGCCTTAAAAGAGGGCATATATGTATTGGAAATAAAAATTGATTTTGAAACATTGAAATACAAAATTATAATAGAATGATTATGATGAAACATTTAATAGTTTTAGGGTTTTCAATCCTTACATTGTGGGGTTGTAGCTCCAATGACGTTGACAACAAGACTACAATTTATGAAGGTGTTTTAGTTTTTGAGGATGACCTGTCTCCCGTTACTGAAGCAACCTTAAATTTTCAGGGAAGGAAAAGAGTTGCAGGTATTGGCCAACGTGATGAAACCATAATTGAAAGGGATATTACCCTGTCGGATAATGGTTCATTTCGGTTTGAAATAGAGGTAACCAAATCCAATATCGATTATTTCGCAGTAGGACTATATTTTGGGGAAAATCCTGCTAGCATTGATTGTTCGCCAAATAGCTGTGCATCCTTGCCACCGAGAACTACTCTAACAGAATTACGCTTTTTGGCTGAAAGGGAATGAAAAGAATGGTCAATCTAAGGTTTTTTATGCTAATGGTAAGCCTACTTATGGTAATAGGTTGCTATTCTGAGGAGGAGGAGGGTACAACTACCATTTTTGAAGGTGTGGTTGTATATGAAGATGACATAACACCAGTAAGGGTGGCACATTAAATTTCTTGGTAAGAAAAGGGTTGCAGGTATTGGCCAACGTGATGCAACCATAATGAAAGGGATATTACCCTGTCTGCTAATGGTTAATTTAGACTTGAATTAGAAACTACCCAATCTAGCATTAAATATTCTTAATTGCTTTAGGGAATCCTTACACCCTCCTATTTTAAACATATAACGTCTTGAATAAATTAATATCAAGCCCTTCTAATATGAAACGATTTATTGATAATATCTTCCTTCAAAAAGTTTGAATCCTGTCATTGAGGTCACTGAAACAGAAAACCACATCGTAAATGATGTGGTTTTTTACTTTTATACCGTGGGATTTTCCATAGTGACTAAATTGATTTAAAATATTATGTAGTAGAGGCCACAAGTCAAGATGATGCTACATAGAAGTTGATTATCTTTAAGTGCTGTTTGAATAAGAAATACTGACTATGCTTGTCTCTTTAGCGAAGAAACCTCAAAAATTTTTACGACAATTAGTAAGTTCAGGCTCATCATTGGGTGTATTGCTGTTGATTATGGTGATCATTGCCATGACCTGGGCTAACTCGCCTTGGGCGAACTCATACCACGAACTTTGGAATACTAAACTTGCTATCGGATTTGAAGGTGCCATGTTGAACAAGTCCCTACATCATTGGGTCAATGATTTTTTAATGGCCTATTTCTTTTTTATGGTGGGCCTTGAAGTTAAACGAGAATTTATTGACGGAGAACTTTCCACAGCTAGAAAGGCAATGCTACCCATTGTAGGTGCTGTTGGCGGAATGGTGGTGCCTGCATTACTTTATGTGGCCATTAATTATAATGGGGTAGGAGCTAACGGTTGGGGAATTCCCATGGCAACCGATATCGCTTTTGCAATTGGATTGTTGGCGCTGGCAGGGAATGCTATAAGTAGTAGTTCAAAAACCTATTTAACCGCCTTGGCGACTGCAGATGATATTGGTGCGATATTAATTATCGCCTTCTTTCTAAGTACAAATTTGGATGTCGGAAATTTAATTGCGGCAGGGGTTTATTTTATGATCATGTTGTCTGGTAATCTATTGGGAGTTCGAAACATATGGTTTTATTTTATTGTTGGTGTTTTCGGACTTTGGATCGCTTTGTTCCTGTCTGGGGTTCATGCTACCCTTGCGGGCGTTTTGGCGGCTTTTTGTATTCCCGGGCGCACCATGCTCAGCGAGGTTACTTATATTGAGAAAATAAAGGAACATGCATCAAGATTGTCCGATACTCAATTCACCGATACTCCTTTGCTTAAACATGGTCAAGTTCATATTATTTTAGATTTGATCAGGGATAGTAAAAAGGCACTTTCTCCACTGCAACGATTGGAAGAGCGTATTCGCCCTTTTGTCAACTACTTCGTACTTCCCATTTTTGCTTTGGCCAATGCAGGAGTTACCATTAAGGGTGAATTGGGGAAAATGCTGCTACATCCTATTAGCATGGGTATTATTGCCGGTTTGTGTTTAGGAAAATTGATCGGTATAATGGCAGCGTCATCGGTAGTGGTCAAAACAAACATAGGAAAGTTGCCGACCGGTACCAACTGGGATGAAATTGGGGGGTTATCAATGATGGCAGGAATTGGCTTTACGATGTCCATTTTTATAGCTGAACTTTCCTTACAAGACTCCGCTTTATTACAGATTGCAAAGGTAGGAATCATAGCAGCTTCAGTATTATCGGGGGCTATTGGTATTGGCTGGTTGAAGGTTGCAAATAGGAGGCAAATAAATAAAAATAAAGAAATTATCGATGGATAAACAAAATGTAGATGAAATTGTAGATACAAAAGCCAAAAAGGAAGAAGTAGAGGATCAAGGTGATATTCTGGTAAAACAACTGGTTGAAGGACTCGATACCTATGGTAAAAAAAGGTTTTCAACATTTCTAAGTAGTTTAATGGCCGGTTTGGAAATCGGATTTAGTTTTTTGTTAGTGGCCATTGTGTATAGCCTATTTAATGGTAGCATAGAAGATAGGTACATACCCTATGTTTCAGCTTTTGTATATCCATTAGGTTTTATTTTAGTGATCATGGGTAAATCTGTTCTTTTTACGGAACAAACATCATTATTATCCATACCCGTAATTAGTGGAAGAAAAACGGTTGGTGATTTAATGTCATTATGGGGAATTGTGGTACTAGGAAATCTGGTTGGAGGTTATCTTATTGGGATATTTATCGTATGGATAGGGCCCGCACTTGGTGTAATCTCCCATTCAGGTATAGAAAATTTGGCAGAACATGTAAGCCACTATTCAGGGCTGACGATTTTAGGTAGCTCCGTTTTGGCAGGATGGCTTATGGCGCTTTTGTCTTGGACAATTACATCCACGAAAAGTGCATCTGGTAAAATAATGGTTATTTATATGATTACGTTTATTATTGCGATGGCAGGTCTTCATCATAGTATTGTAGGAAGTATCGAAGTATTCGCCGGGCTGCTGGTTTCAAGTAAAATTACGATATGGGACTATTTATCCTTTCAAGGTACCGCGCTAATAGGCAATGCCGTAGGCGGGGTCTTTTTCGTTGCCATATTAAAATATGGTGCTTTCTTGGCAAATAATGGTGAGAATCAATAAACGCTTCCGACTAAATTAAGCACTAAATCAGCAGGCCCGCAATTAACATTTTTTTATATCAGTTGGTTCGGAACTTATCGAACTAAGTTATAATTTTGCATTTCGATATACATTGAAATGAGCGGCTTTTCTCAAAAAAAGAAAAATTTAGTGGAAGAATTGGGCTTGTTTTTTCAAGAACGCCATAAGTTCCCTCCATTGGCCGCGAGAATCTACTCCATACTGTTGCTAACTTCCTATGAGGGCTTTTCTTTTGAGCAGCTGATGGAAATTACCCAATCGAGCAAAAGTTCGGTTTCCACTAATTTAAATTTATTGATTTCATTGAAATTCGTCGATTTTTATACCAAAACGGGCAATAGAAAACGCTATTTCAGAAGTACCGGTAGTTTTGTGATTAACATGTTGAAAGAACATGCAGATGCTATATTCAAAGAATTACAAATTGCGGAAAAGGTGAATACCTTCAATAAAAACCATAATCCGGTAAAGTTTGAAAAAAAAGGGTACATAGGTCTGATCTTTCAAACCTATTTAGAGGCCCAAAAACAAAATATAGAAGATACCATTGAAAAGATCGTTGCGTTTCAAAATACAAATTAATTGATGCCAAGCTGTAGCTATGAATACAATAAGACTAATGTCAATACTATTGCCAGTTGTTGTTCTAACCGCTTGCGGTGAAGGAAATTCTGGTCCAAATGCGTCAGCCGAAGGGCCGATGCCATTTCAGGTGGTAGCGATACCGACCAAGACCATTACGTCGTTTACAACGTATCCTGCCAGTATTGAAGGCATCGTAAATAGTGAGGTTCGCGCAAAGATATCTGGATATATTACCGATGTATCGGTAGATGAGGGTCGGAAAGTGAGTAAAGGGCAGACATTATTTAAATTGGAAACCCAATCCCTTTCGCAAGATGCCGCCGCAGCAAATGCAAATGTAAATGCGGCGCAGGTAGAAGTGAATAAATTAAAACCTTTGGTGGATAAGGATATTATCAGCAATGTGCAGCTAGAATCCGCTAAGGCAAAATTACAACAGGCAATAAGTAGCTATAATTCTATAAACGCCAATATAAATTACGGTGTAATAAAAAGTCCTGTAGACGGTTATGTAGGCTCTATTCGTTTTAGAAGGGGCGCCTTGGTGAGTCCGACCAACCAATTGCCATTAACCACTGTTGCCGATATAAGCAAAGTGTTCGCGTATTTCGCCATGAATGAAAAGGATTATTTGGATTTCATACAGGACACAGAGGGCAATGAAATATCCGAAAAGATAAAAAACCTGCCTAAAGTAAAACTTATATTGGCAAATGGCCGGGTTTATGATCATGAGGGAACGATAGAAACGATAAACTCCCAAGTAGATGAAGCTACAGGTGCCATTACGTTTAGGGCTAAGTTTGATAATCCCTCACGGCTGTTGACCAATGGGAACAGTGCTAAAATACAAATACCTAAAACCTATAAAGATGTCATCGTGGTGCCAAAAGAAAGTACGTACGAGCGTCAAGGAAATACGTATGTTTATAAAGTAGGTACAGATAGCATGGCCGTATCCGCTGCGCTCGACATACTTACAGAGGTAGATAATTTGTATTTAGTAGAAGGGGGTATTTCGGCAGGAGATCAAATTATTGCTACTGGTGTAAACAAAATAAGGGGAGATTCAAAAATTATCCCAAAATCGGTTCCTTTTGATAGTATCGCCAAACCTATTCAGAAAGTATTTCGATAATCTGGGTTTAAACTAAAGAACATGCTAAAAGTTTTTATTGAACGTCCTGTATTATCCACGGTTATATCCATAATAATAGTCATTTTGGGAATACTCGGGCTCTCTACACTTCCCATAACCCAATATCCGGATATTGCACCACCCACCATTAGTGTTACTGCTACCTATCCAGGTGCCAACGCTGAAACTATTTTGGAAAGCGTGATCATTCCGTTGGAGGAACAGATTAATGGCGTGGAAGGCATGACCTATTTGACTTCTACGGCTACCAACAGTGGTACGGCCAGTATCAATGTTTTCTTTGACCAGGAGGTAAATCCCGATATTGCTGCGGTCAACGTTCAGAACAGAGTGGCCCGTGCCAATTCTTTATTGCCACAGGCGGTAATCCAAACCGGTGTAACAACCCAAAAGCAACAGACCAGTGCCCTAATGTATATGTCATTTTACAGTAGTAATCCCGATTATGACGATACGTTTATACAGAACTACCTAAAAATAAATGTAATCCCGGATTTACAACGGGTCAACGGGGTAGGGGACGTAAATGTTTTCGGTTCGAAGGATTATGCGATGCGTATTTGGTTACAGCCAGAGAAATTGGCGGCATACGGACTCATACCCACTGATGTCACTGCCGTATTGAGGGAACAAAGTTTAGAAGCTGCAGCAGGTTCCCTGGGCGAAAATGATGGGGAGGCATTCAGTTATACCATTAAATATGGGGGTCGATTTAAAACTGAATCGCAATACAGTGATATTATCGTTAAGGCATTACCTAATGGACGCTTTCTACGATTGAACGATATCGCGGAAATTGAATTGGGCGCACAATCCTATACCGGTGGTTCCATGACATCAGGCTATCCTGCCGTTAATATGGGTATTTTCCAAACTAAGGGATCTAACGCTCGGGATATTATTTTAGAGATTGAAAGCCGTTTGGAAGAAATAAAAAAAGATTTACCGGCAGGTATTGAGATTTTCATACCCTATAACACCAATAATTTTCTGAACGCATCCATAAGTAAAGTTGTAACCACATTGGTGGAGGCTTTTTTATTGGTTTTTTTGGTCGTATTCATCTTTTTGCAGGATTTTAGGTCAACTTTGATTCCGGCCATAGCGGTTCCAGTTTCTATTATCGGCACATTTTTCTTTTTGAACCTCTTTGGATATTCCATAAACCTATTGACGCTCTTCGCCTTGGTCTTGGCTATAGGGATTGTGGTAGATGATGCCATTGTAGTGGTGGAGGCGGTACACGCTAAATTGGATGAGGGAGCCAAAGATCCTAAGAAAGCTACGATAAGCGCAATGCAAGAAATATCTGGCGCCATTATCTCCATTACGCTCGTTATGGCCGCGGTATTTATACCTGTTACTTTTGTGCAGGGGCCGACCGGGGTATTTTATGAACAATTTGGTATTACCCTTATTGTTGCAATCATCATCTCGGCAATCAATGCCTTAACCTTGAGTCCGGCCTTATGTGCCTTGTTATTGAAGCCCCATAAGCAAGAGGGTAAAAAAAGTAAAAATTTTATTCAACGTTTTTTTGATGCCTTTAACGCCGGCTTTAAGGCTACTACCCAAAAATATGGTAAGGCCGTTCATTTTTTATACCGTAATAAATGGGTGACCGTGGTCATTCTTGCATTGGCACTAGGGGGTATTTGGTGGTCTTCCAGTAGTGTGAAAACGGGTTTTGTACCCGATGAGGACAGAGGGATTATCTTTTTGAACGTGGAACTGCCACCAGGCTCTTCCATTGACCGGACACATCAGGTCAATGAAGATTTATATGCCAAACTCATAAAGATTCCAGGTGTGTTAGAAGGTTCTGTAGTAGAAGGGAGAAGCTTTTTAGGTGGGGCCGGTAGTAATTACGGACTTGGATTTATCCGTTTACAGGATTGGGAAGAGCGTGATGCCGATTCATTATCCATTGAAAGTATTACCGCTAAGATGTTTGGCGTAGCTGCGGAAATCCCCGAGGCAGATATTATCTTTTTTGCTCCGCCGAGTATTCCCGGTTTTGGTAGTTCTGCCGGGGTAGAGGTCAATTTGTTGGATCGTTCAAGCGGTAGCTTTTCCGATTTGGATCAGACCAATCAAGATTTCATAGCCAAGTTATCCGAACGGCCCGAAATACAATACGCACAATCTTCTTTCAATACAAAATATCCCCAATATGAATTGGAGATAAATGTTCCCAGGGCCAAAGAACTGGGTGTTTCCGTGAGTAGTATTTTTTCTACTTTACAAGGGTATATCGGAAGTATTTTTGCTTCGGATTTTTCACGGTTCGGAAAACAGTATCGGGTGTATGTACAGGCATTACCTGAAGATCGTGCCGACACCGATAACCTTGATCAAATTTTTGTTCGTACCGATACTGGGGAAATGACCCCGATTACCGAGTTCATTACATTGACCAGGGTCTACGGGCCACAGTCCGTTACCCGTTTCAATTTGTTCAATTCTACCAAGATTACCGCGGCCATGAATCCAGGATATAGTTCCGGTGATGCCATTACTGCGGTTGAAGAAGTGGCCAAGACCTTACCGGTCAACTATACCACTGCTTATTCTGGGTTGACTAGGGAAGAAGTAAATGCGGGCAATCAAACAACCACAATATTCCTTCTATCCTTGGTTTTCGTTTATTTTTTGTTGGCGGCACAATATGAAAGTTATTTAATTCCATTTTCGGTACTGTTCTCATTACCATTAGGGGTGTTTGGGGCATATATTACGACCCAGTTTGCCGGTTTACAAAATAATATTTATTTCCAGATAGCGCTGATTATGCTAGTAGGTCTGTTGGCAAAAAATGCCATATTGATTGTGGAATTCGCACTTCAAAGAAGGCGGGAAGGCACTAGTATCTTGGATGCTGCAATACAAGGTGCAGAAGCACGATTACGCCCTATTTTAATGACCTCCTTCGCCTTCATATTTGGTTTGATGCCGTTGGTGCTTGCTACTGGTGTAGGCGCTGAAGGAAATAGGTCTATCGGAACAGGCGCCGTTGGTGGACTTTTGATCGGTACCGTAACCGGGGTTTTTGTAATACCTGTTCTTTTCATTTTTTTCCAATGGTTACAGGAAAAAATAAGCGGATCTCCAGATTCGGATAAATCAAAAACCGTTCAAGAATCGTAGTTGTATGAAATTATTAAGGGCATTTAAATATTTAGGATGTATTGTTTCACCAATCTTATTGGTGTCCTGTTTTTCCGCAAAAACCTATGAGCGACCTGAAAACGATTTGCTAAGTGCTCCCTATTTTAGGACCGATTCCTTACAAAAGGATAGTGTTTCTATGGCAATAGTATCTTGGAGAGAACTCTTTACAGATTCTATTTTGCAAGGATACATAGAAGAAGGCCTTGAAAACAATATCGATATCAGGCAAGCCATACAGCAAATTTTAATTTCCGAAGCGTATTTAAAACAAGGAAAGGCAGGATACCTCCCGACCTTGAACGCAAGCGCCCAATATTCGCATAATGAACTGTCATCCAATAGTCAGTTTGGAGGTCAGTTTGATAGATTGGACCAATATCAATTAAGTAGCGGATTGTCTTGGGAAGCCGATATTTGGGGAAAAATCAGAAGTAATAAACGTGCCTTTGAAGCTACTTATTTACAATCGGTTGCAGCACACAAAGCAGTTAAAAGTACCTTGGTGGCCAATATTGCATCGCTGTATTATCAGCTTTTGTCCTTGGATGAACAGATCGGGATTACGGAGATTACCATCTTCACTAGGGAAAGTGGATTGGAAACGACCGAAGCGTTGAAAGAGGCCGGTAACGTTACCGAAGTAGCGGTAAAACAAACTGAGGCACAGTTATATACGGCTCAAGCAATATTAATCGATTTAAAAAATTCGGCACGTCTTTTGGAAAATTCCTTATCCATTTTGTTGGGCGGGGAACCTAGGGAGATTACGAGAAGTAGCTTGGCAGAACAAAATATAAGTTCCCCATTAAAAACGGGACTTCCGTACGAATTATTAGCCAACAGACCGGATGTGATTGCAGCGGAATATGCCCTGTTAAATTCCTTTGAATTGACCAATGTGGCCAGAAGTAATTTCTATCCATCATTAACTTTAACCGCTAATGGCGGATTACAGAGTTTGAAATTTGACAAGCTTTTTGACTCCAGTTCCTTATTTGCAACTATTGTTAGTGGTTTGACACAGCCCATTTTTAATGGTAGGAAAATCCGAACCGAGTATGAAGTAACAAAAGCGCGCCAAGAACAAGCAAAATTGGAATTTAAGGTTGTTTTGCTAACTGCGTCCAAGGAAGTTTCGGATGCCTTATATTCCTATAATGCAGCCGAGGAAAAAATCGGGATTAAAGAAAAGGAATATCAGGCGAATACCTTAGCTAGTGAATACTCGCAAGAATTATTGGATAATGGTTTAGCCAATTATCTCGAGGTCTTGAACGCTAGACAGAATGCCTTGAATACTAATTTGGATTTGACCAACTCAAAAAATGCCAAGCTACAGGCCATCGTAGATTTGTATGAAGCCTTAGGGGGCGGTTGGCAATAGGCATAAAAATCCTTTATTCATCTGAACAGTATTACATTCAGTAATAAACAAATGGGTAAATGTCAATCTATGACGCTATACCCATTTGTTTAGTGGTCCTATCAAAGAGGCTTAAACTCTTTAACTCCTTGCGTATCTTGTTCTTTTATTTTTTTGACCAATTCCAAAGCGTCAGGTACTACATCGCTACACAGTACGATCAATGATCCCTCCGGTGCTGTATTTACTGCATGGTAAATCGCGGCGGTCTCTGAGGGTATAACGGTTATTTTTTTATTGGGATGATTTGCAATAATGCCATCCTTTACCATTTTAATCAATTCCTGTTCCGTTTTGCCACGCAGATGTTTATCTTGTCGAATGATGATTTCATCGAACATTTCTGCGGCAATATGGCCTATTTCATTATTGTCCTTCACACGTCTATCCCCTATACCGGCAATGATCCCAACTTTGAGCGTAGCGTCCATTTCTTCTACAAAAATTTGAAGTGCTCGCATACCTGCAGGGTTATGGGCATAGTCCAATAAAATATTGAATTTTTCGAATTTGAATAAATTTAATCTACCGGGTGTTTGGGAAGGTGAGGGAATAAACGTCTCTAAAGCAGCACGCATATCTTCGATACCTATTCCACGAACATTGGAAGCGATAACGACCGGGAGTATATTTTGTATCATAAATTTGGCCTTTCCGCCATAGGTCAACGGAATTTGCTCTGCCTTCATGATTCTCATTTTCCAGGTACCTCTGCAAAGTGTTATAAATCCATTTTCATAAATAGCGGTAATCCCCCCTTTTCGCTGTAAGGCCTTAATTCTTGGATTCTCTTCATCCATAGAAAAAAGGGCTACATTACAATCTACATTTTTTCGCATTTCATAGACCAAATCGTCATCTGCATTTAAAATGGCAAAACCATCTGGTAAAACCGTTTCTGGGACTATTGATTTCACCCGTGCCAGTTGTTCAATGGTATTAATACCTTTGAGGCCCAAGTGGTCTTCAGATACATTGGTCACAATGGCAATGTCACAATTTGAGAATGCGAGTCCGGCTCGTAGCATACCACCCCTAGCACACTCTAAAACCGCAAAATTTACGGTAGGGTCCTTAAGTACGAATTCTGCACTCAAGGGACCGGTACAATCGCCTTTCATTAATAATCGGTTTTGAATATATACACCATCGCTTGTGGTATAGCCCACGCGATACCCTGACATTTTTGCGACATGCGACATTAATCTGGTAGTCGTGGTCTTACCGTTAGTGCCTGTAATCGCTACAATGGGGATGGTACCGGTATCTCCCTGTTTAGGGAATAGCTTATCCACTACGGGTGCGGCAACATTTCTTGGTAACCCAGAGGTAGGGGAAAGGTGCATCCTGAAACCAGGTCCTGCATTCACTTCGAGTACAGCACCGCCAGTTTCTGAAAGTGGCTGACTAATATCGGTGGTCATGATATCGATACCGCATATATCAAGGTCGATAATTTTTGAAATGCGCTCTACCATTGATACATTGGCCGGATGTACGATATCCGTGACATCCTCTGCCGTACCCCCAGTGCTAAGGTTTGCCGTATCTTTTAGAATTAGTTTTTCACCTTCCGCCAAGATAGAATCCAAAGTATATCCTTCATCTGCAATAATGGTTTTGGTGAGGTCGTTCACGGTTATCATGGTGAGTTCCTTTTCATGGCCATAACCACGCCTAGGATCTTTGTTCACTTCTGTGATAAGTTCATCCACCGTTGATTTTCCGTCCCCGATGACATGGGCAGGGGAACGAAGCGCGGCCGCCACAAGTTTGTTGTTGATGACCAACAACCTATAGTCTTCCCCTTGAATGTACTTTTCTACGATCACCCTTCTTGATACCTGCTGCGCTGCATGAAAAGCCACCAACGCATCTTCAAGATTATTGATGTCCACGGAAATTCCACGTCCATGGTTGCCATCAATTGGCTTAATTACCAAAGGAAAACCTATATAATCGCAGGAGGCTTTTAAGCTACTTTCTTTGGTAATAATATCTCCCCGAGGCACTTCTACCTCTGCCTGTTCCAGTAAATGCTTTGTATCTTCCTTGTCACAGGCAAGTTCTACACCAATACTACTAGTTTCACTTGTAACCGTGTCCTGAATCCTTTATTGATTTTCTCGATACCCTAATTGACATAGTGAATATTTATTCAGTCGGATCCAGGGAATACCTCTGCTTGCCGCTTCCTCTACTATAGAACCGGTACTAGGGCCCAAACGTTCCGCTTCCCTAAGTTCCCGCATTTTTTGTAAATCCACATCCAAGTCATAGTCTTTTCCCGCAATGAGTGCCTCACATATGGCAACAGCCGCTTTGGCTGCATATCTACCCGCATTTTCCTCTATATAGGAAAAAACGACATTATAGACCCCTTTTTCCCCATAGCCCCTAGTTCTACCGAATCCGGTATCCATACCTGCCATGGTCTGTATTTCCAGGGCAATATGCTCTACAACATGGCCCATCCAAGTTCCTTCGTCTACGCGTATAAAAAAACCACCTTCACAGCCTTCAGAACACCTGTGGAAAAACATACTAGGGAACATACCTTTTAAACGCTGTGAAAATCCTTTTACTTTGTTGGTAGGAAAGTCTTCCATGGCTTCCAAATCCAAAACCATTACAATTAGTTTTTCTCTTTTAACGGACCAATAGTTGGGCCCTCTCATCGCATTGATCTTTCTTATTTTCATTGAATGGTTTTTCTAACATGATTTATTTGGAAAGAGCAGAAGATATGATTTTTTTTAAAACAAGAACTGTATTTTTGTGCCCGAAAAACATTTTAAATGATCGTAAAAGGAACTTTGATCCCAATTGGTGGTAATGAGGATAAAGGTGGGGACAATACGGAACAATATTCATTGGAATTTATAAATGAAGGCATCCTGGCACGGGTTGTAAAGGAAAGTGGGGGTAAAGATGCTTCCATTGTGGTGATACCAACAGCTTCAAGTATTCCAGAACTTATCGGAGAAAATTATTTGAAGGCTTTTGGAAAGTTGGGATGCTCCAATGTTACGATAATGGATATTAGAACTAAAGATCAATCTGAAGATCCAACCAACATTGCCTTAATGGAAAATGCAAACTGCGTAATGTTTTCCGGAGGAAATCAATCCAAAATAATAAAATTCTTAGGAGGAACTTCTTTACATAGCATTCTGACCGAACGGTATCAAAATGACGAAAAATTTGTCATTGCGGGTACAAGTGCGGGTGCCATGTGTATGTCCGGTGCTATGATTACAGGGGGAAGTAGCAAAGAATCTATGGTAAAAGGCGCCGTAGGTATGGGTAAAGGAATGGATTTTATTTCAAACTTAATCATAGATTCCCATTTTATTCAACGCGGTCGTTTTGGTAGATTGGCCGAGGCCGTGGCTATGTTTCCCGAACTACTTGGAGTAGGATTGGCTGAGGACACCGGACTAGTAATTAAAAAATGCAATACGTTCGAGGTTATAGGTTCTGGGATGATTATTCTTTTTGATCCAAGTAAATTGAAACATAATAATCAAAAGATTTTGGCGAAAGGAGAGCCTATTTCGCTTTCCAATTTAAAGGTCCATATTCTGGCCAACGGGGACCGATTTAACATCAAAAAACGTAAATTAAAAGTCTTGCCCTTGGATTCGCCTTTGGTTTAATCGTGATAAATCAAAACAGCTGTTGTACCGTTAGAGCTTTTGGAAGCGCGGTACATCCCCTCCGTATTGAAAGGCATGGCAATATTTCCCTTTGTATCAACAGCGATCAGACCACCGTCTCCTCCAATTTTGGGTAGTCTTTTGTGAATTACCTCTTCGGTAGCTTCCGCTAGCGTTAGCCCTTTGAACTCCATTAAACAGGATACGTCATAGGCCACAACGGCCCTAAGAAAGAATTCACCACTTCCTGTACATGACACTGCACAAGTAACATTGTTGGCATAGTTGCCAGATCCTATAACCGGGCTGTCACCTATGCGACCAAAACGCTTGTTAGTCATTCCTCCGGTAGAGGTAGCCGCTGCAATATTCCCATGAACATCCAGGGCTACGGCCCCTACGGTACCAAATTTCGAGTCCTTTTTGGTGGAATGATCTAGTTGAAAGCTGTCAGTATCCTTTAGCTCCAGCCATTGCCGATGCCGAAATTCATCATAGAAATAGGAGTCTTCCTCCAATTGATAGTTCAAACTTTTAGCAAAATTCAGTGCACCTGTACCCGCTAAGAAAACGTGGTCACTTTTTTCCATTACATCCCGTGCCAACTGAACCGGATTTTTTATTCCTGAAATCAAGGAAACCGCTCCCGCGTGTAGCGTTTTACCGTCCATAATCGCTGCATCCATCTCATGTGTGCCATCGGCAGTGAAGACGCTGCCTTTTCCCGCATTGAACAGATGGGAATCTTCTAAAGTTTTAACGGCCAGTTCTACGGCATCTACTGCAGTTTTTCCTTCCTCCAGAAGTGCATATCCTTGGTTTAAGGCTAAAGAAAGCACATGTTTATATTGCTTTTCTTTTTCCGGGGTCATCATGCCCTTCACAAGCGTGCCTGCGCCACCATGTATGGCCAGTGATAAGGTGCTCATATATCGGTTGCGATAACAGGATTCTTAATGATATCCTTAATGATTATTTTAGCATGAATACGTGAATTTTCTATAAACCATTTGTGGGTTTCCATACCACCGCAGATAACACCTGCCAAATAAAGTCCGTTAACATTGGTTTCCATAGTTTCAGGATTATACTCCGGAAGCTTTTTGTCGTCACTACTAATCGTAACGCCAAGTTTTTCGAGAAATTCAAAATTAGGTTTATAACCTGTTAACGCCAAAACGAAATCATTCTCGATTTTAGATTCTTCAAGTTCTGAAATTAAGGTAAGGGCATCCTTATGAATTGCTTTGACCGTGGTATTGTAATAAGCTTTTATGCTACCTTCTTCAATACGATTGATGATATCGGGCCGTACCCAATATTTTACGCGTTGCCCAACTTCTGGACCACGAATGATCAAAGAAACCTCGGCACCTTTACGCCAACATTCCAGGGCAGCATCTACCGCGGAGTTACTTGCCCCGATGACCGCTAATTTTTGGCCGGAATAATAATGTGGGTTATCATAGTAATGGGAAACTTTGTTGAGCGTTTCTCCTGGAACATTCAATAGATTGGGGATATCATAGAATCCTGTGGCTAAAATGATTCGGTTTGTGATATAGGTGTTCTTGTCCGTGAGTACGGTAAAGGTTTCCATATATTTTTTAACATTCTCGACTTTCTCGAATAAATTGATATTCAGTTTATTCGAAGTAACTATTCGTCTGTAGTATTCCAGTGCTTCGTCCCTTTTTGGTTTAGCTTCTTTACTGATAAAGGGGATTTCATCAATTTCCAACTTTTCCGAAGAGGAAAAAAATTGCATATTAACTGGATAATGGAAAAGGGAATTTACGATCGGCCCTTTTTCAAGTATAAGATAGCGTAGCCCTTTTTTTTCAGCCTCTAACCCACAGGCAATGCCAATTGGGCCACCGCCTATAATGATGACATCAAATTCTTCTTTCATCCCTTTAGTGCTTTAATCGTTGCTAAAGGGTCGGCACTGTTAAAAACAAAACTACCGGCAACCAGAATATCTGCACCGGCATCCACCAATTTTTGAGCATTTTCCGTAGTAACACCACCATCAATTTCAATTAATGTTGCTAATTTTCTTTTGTTAATTAACGCTTTTAACGCTTTTACTTTATCGTAGGTGTTTTCTATGAATGATTGTCCGCCAAATCCAGGATTTACGCTCATTATCAATACAATATCCATATCTTGTATGGTATCTTCCAAAAGCATCACATTGGTATGCGGATTTAAGGCGACCCCTGCTTTCATGCCGTTTGCCTTAATGGCTTGCAGCGTTCTATGTAAGTGGGTACAAGCCTCATAATGTACGGTCAGGTTGGTTGCTCCAAGCTTCGCGAATTCTTCGATGTAACGGTCGGGATCCACAATCATTAAATGGACATCCAAAGGTTTGGTGGCGTGTTTTTGAACTGCTTTTACTACCGGCATACCATAGGAGATATTGGGTACAAAAACACCGTCCATAACATCGATATGATGCCAATCTGCGTGACTTTTATTCACCATTTCCACATCCCGTTGCAAATTTCCAAAATCTGCAGCTAAAAGTGACGGTGCTATTATTGGCTTCTTCATTCTTATTTACCCTTTTTATTCATTACAAAAATAAGAATTTGTACCCCTTATTCATACCGTTTGGCCTAATCCTTTTTAGATTTATTCTATGGTTTTCAATCCTTTATCCTCAAGTATCGGATTCACCTTTGGTTTATAATTTTCTACCGTTTGATTTAATTTGCTCAGTTGAATTTCAAGTTCGGCAGATAGTTCTTCGTAAACCTTATACGCCCCGTTGGTGGGTTTGGCATCACCGTCTTCAACACTTCGCCGTAACGATGCCAGTCTATTGTTCAGCTTAATGGGAAAGTTGAGCGGATCTTGGCCCGATTGATTTTTAACCTGATATAGTTCCTCTTCGATAGCGGATAATTCACTCAAAAATGGACTCACCATTTTTTTACGGGTTCCCGAATCTATATTGTCCTTCGCGGATTCAAAAGTAGCCTTGATTTTGCGAATACGAATTACCGCTTCGTTGGCAGCAGACGTTTTTTTCATGATGTTATTGGCCAATTCAAACTGCTCCTCCAAATCTTCTTTGGTAATTCCTTTCAGATTAGGGTCCATTTCAACAGCAAAGGAGTAGGTTTTTTCATAATCCCCAGATTTCATTTTGACCTTATAGCTGCCTAAGGGTGCTTTCGGTCCTGTAGCCGGTCTAGCACTCCAAATAATCATACCGTCAAAAGTGGTTGCACCAGGATATCTCAAGTCCCATTTAAAGGTATTGATCCCTTTTGCAGTGGTAGGTTTGGAAGATCCACCACGTTCCCACCAAGGTAGGTTGGGATCAACCTCGTACTTAGGTTTGCTACCAGTGTAGGTGTCGATTAATTTATCGTTGGCATCATAAATTTCAAACGTAATCGTATCCTTTTGGCTTTTTAGATAATATTGAATGGAAGCATCGCTTATTCCCCTTTTAGCATCGGTAGGTTGAAAAAGAACGGCTTCTTGCGTTCCCATTTCTTCGGTATATTGACGTAAGGGCTGAATGTCATCCAATATCCAAAACCCTCTGCCGTGTGTTCCCAGAACCACATCATTATCCTTGATGACCAAATCCCGTACCGGGGTGTCGGGAAGCTTTAACTGTAAACTTTGCCATAACTCCCCATCGTTCATGGAAAAATATACACCATGTTCCGTAGCCAAAAATAAAAGTCCTTCCCTTACAGGATCTTCACGAACGGCCCTTGCAAAATGTCCGTCTTCAATTCCATTGATGATTTTCGTCCATGTTTTTCCATAATCATGGGTCTTGAATACATAGGGCTGTCTATCGTCCACTTGGTATCGGTTGGCCGCGACATATAAGGTGCCTGGGTTGTGTATGGATTCATCAATAATACTTACCCTTGAAAATTTAGGTAAATCTTTTGGTGTAATGTCCGTCCAATTCTTTCCTCCATCCCTAGTGATGTGGATTTTGCCATCATCTGAACCTGCCCAAATGGTATTGATGTCATGGTTTGATGGAGCAAGTGCGAATACAGTCGCATATATTTCTGGCCCATTCATATCCATAGTGATGATACCACCTGTTTTGCCTAATGTTGTTGGATCTGCATAGGTGAGATCCGGACTAATTTTTTCCCAAGACTGACCATCATCAGTTGTTTTCCAAACGTGTTGGGAAGTCGTATACATTACGTTTGGATCCTGTGGTGCAAACATAATGGGAAAGGTCCATTGCCATCGTTCCGGCAAGGCACTGGCAGGTTCACCCGAGAAAAATCTAGGATACACCTGAATATCCCTTGATTGCCCATTACTTCTATCATATCGCGTTAAAAGTGCCCCTTGGCTTCCTGCATAAAATATATCCTTCTTCTCCGGATGTTGCGTTATCCACCCACTTTCACCACCGCCTACCGCATAATACCAACCGTGGTTTGGGCCACGTGCCTGCATATGTTCCCAGCCTTCACTGGGCATAGCTATCGTACTATTATCCTGCTGCGCTCCGGCTACATGATAGGGTACATCGCTTGTTGCCATCACATGATATAATTGGGTAGTGACGTAATCCTGTTCCGTCCAGGTTTTTCCTCCATTGATGGTAACATTTCCACCACCATCATTGGAATTGATCATGCGTTGCGGATCATTAGGGTCTATCCACAGATCATGGTTGTCCCCATGGGGTACTTCTATGGTAATATCAAAGGTTTTACCACCATCGGTAGATTTATACAGGCCTGTATTTAAACCGTATACAACATCTTTATCCCATGGATCGGCATAGATTCTGGAATAATAAAAGGCACGTTGCCGTAGTTTTCGTTCGTCATTGGTTCGTTCCCAAGTTTTACCCGCGTCGTCCGACCGAAAAACCCCTCCTTCATTGGCCTCCACAATGGCCCAGACCCTATTGGAATCTGCTGGGGAAACCGTCACGCCAATTTTACCGATCGGGCCATCCGCCATTCCGGGATTTTCGGTCAAATCGACCCAAGTCTCCCCTGCATCCGTAGATTTCCATAATTTTGAATCCGGTCCACCACCCCACATCTTCCAGGCTTTCCGTTGCACTTGCCAGGTACTGGCATACAGTACTTTTGGATTATTCCTATCAATGATTAGATCTGCGGCGCCTGCCTTGTCACTTACATACAATGTTTTTTTCCAAGTATTACCACCATCCGTGCTTTTAAACACGCCTCGTTGTTCATTGTCCCCATAGGGATGACCGAGTGCGGCTACATATACAATATTAGGGTCTGTTGGATGAATTCTGATACGGGAAATTGCTTGCGTTTCTTCAAGGCCTAAGTGACGCCAAGTCTCTCCTGCATCCGTTGTTTTATATACGCCATCTCCTTGGGTGATACTTCCCCTTAACTGCACTTCCCCCATTCCGATATAAACAATATCAGGATTGGTTTCTGCTACGGCAACTGCACCAACGGAGGAACTTGTAATTTGGCCATCGGTGACTGGTTTCCATTCATTACCGCCATCGGTAGATTTCCAGAGACCACCACCTGTAGCTCCAAAATAATATTCATTTGGCCTCCCTGGGCTTCCGGCTGCCCCCAAAGAACGCCCACCGCGGATGGGCCCAATATTTCGCCATTCCAAATTTTTATAGAAATCGGTGCTAATTGGATTCACATTAGTTTCCTTTTTTTCCGACTTTTTCTGAGAAAAGCTGAAGCTATGAATAGTTAGGCTTAGTAATAACAATAGGGGAACGTACTTAGAGTGCATAGGGTTCGTTTTTAATTAGTAAAATGAAATGTACCTGCAACATTTATAATTGTCCTAAAACTACAGATTATTCCACCAAAGATAAAAGATTGGCTACATCTAATGGTATAATAAACATGTCTAGACCGCCTTTTTTATTTTTGGGCCATACTTCTTTAGGTCGATCCCAATAAAGTTGCACACCATTGCCGTCTGCGTCATCTAAATAGCTTCTGAAACCCCATGATCTGCGACTCCGCATAAGGGATAGTCAAAATCCCTCAGTCTTTTTAAACTTTTGGCTAAATCTTTTCTTGTAGGATAAACAATAGCGGTATGAAAGAGACCTACTGAATTTTTTGGAGCAGGAGGTGCATCTTTACTTTGCCAGGTATTTAAACCAATATGGTTGTGGTACCCACCTGCTGAGATAAAGGCAGCTTCTTCTCCATACCTAGTTGTAATTTCAAATTCGAGTATCTCACAATAGAAATGAAGGGCACGTTCCAAATCCGCTACTTTAAGATGAACATGCCCTATTCTGGTTTGGTCAGGAATTTTAAACTTCATGTGTAAAGACGACCTTCATAAATTCTACCATTCAGGTTTTGAGAAAATGCTATTCCTCACCCGTATATATTTTATGGTTTTCATCTCCACCTGCCGTAATATAGGCGAATAAATCTACCACCTCTTGCTCGTTTAATCTGTTCAACAATCCAGGGGGCATGGGGGATACGGGCGAAAGTTCTTTTTTTAAGATGTCCTTCTTTGCAATGCTTGACGTATAATTTTCGTTGAATGGATTAGGCATGAGAACGATGGAATCCCCAGCTTCGGATTTAATTCTTCCAGCTATTTTTTCATCATTTTTTAAATGAAAGAGCGTATTGGCATATTGGTCCGATATTTCATCATTGGGGCTATAAATGGAGAACATCAAATCATAAGTGCTGAATTTGGAATGTGCTTGGGTAAGGTCCGGTCCTGCGGCACCGCCTTCCCCTCGCATTCTGTGGCAAAGGATACAAGTTGCCGCAGCAAATACCCTTTTGCCATCCTCAATGGTACCATCGTAAGAGTCGAGACCGCCCCAAACAATTCCCCCCATATCATCACCAGAATAATTTTTGCCCGGTCCTTTTGGTTGTGGAAGATCTGCAACAATACTGGAAGGGGAATAAACGCCTGAAATTTCTTGAAAGTAGTCGCGACGGTCTTTGGGGACATGTGAGATCGCCCGCTGTCGAACGTTTTCCATATAGGCTTTAAAGCTCATCCCTCCATTAGCTCCCAAAACATCAAAATACCATAGGAAATAGCGTTTTCTTAAGTCCTCATTCCATCCGTTTTCAGCATTACTCAATAGCATACCGTAATAAATTGCTTCACTTGGCGGCATTTTTTCGATGACATCACGGATCAAGGGTCCGTATTGTTCACTGCGCAAAGTGGTTTCTTCCGAAAGCATTTCAACCCCCTCGGTTACTGTTTTTTGTTCGGTATGGTATTCCAATTGCGCTACCAGTTTCTCTATAATACCGTCTGCATTTAAATAAAGTAATATTTGTGCCAATTCTTTGGAAATAGCATTGTTATCATTTGGAAATAAGGGGTACAACTTAGTAATAACTGCGTTGCTTTCTTTTTCATTTGGATACCCCATTCTTATGAAATTTAAAGAGTAGGTCCTTAAAAAGTCCATTTGCATTTCTTGGTTCAAATCAGCGATAGGAATTTGTTGCAGCTTATGAAGTATCTGGGATTGTAATTCCTTTTTACCTTGATGATTTAGTGCGATGCTACTTTCAATTATTTTTCTTGGATCTGTTTCTTCCATATAGGTATTGACCCAGGTTTCATTAGGTTGATGCTCCAAAATCAAACGTGCTGCATAGCGTATAAAACGATCTTCATGATTCAAATGCTCC
>JBBSKR010000045.1:0-22039 GCA_038256135.1 Flavobacteriales bacterium
TACTACAACGAACCCAATACAATAAAAAAAGATTTGGTTAATGCAGGTATACCAGGCAATGTTATTTTTCTGGACTATGCCGGCTTTAGAACCTTGGATTCGATGGTGCGTGCCAAGTTTATTTTCGGCCTTGATGAGGTTACCGTTATTTCACAACAATTTCACAATGAAAGAGCCATTTATTTAGCAAAGCGAAAGGGGCTGAATGCTATTGGCTTCAATGCCAAGGATATATCCACGTCCCAGGGCTTCAAAGTGCAGGTACGGGAATATTTTGCCCGTGTTAAGGTTTTTATTGATGTGTTGTTAAACACCCAACCCAAGTTCTATGGCACTAAAATAGAGATCAAATGATGTTTAGCACCAACCATAAATAACCTAAATTTATAAGGATTAACCAATCCAATATACCGTGTCTACAACCAAAACTTTTCTTAAAAATTTAGGCCCAGGGCTATTATTTGCAAGTATGGCCATAGGAACATCACACTTGGTTTTATCCACTAAGGCAGGAGCCCAATATGGCTGGATGATGGTTATTCCTATACTACTGGCCAACATTTTAAAATATCCCTTCTTTGAATTCGGGGTGCGGTACACCAGTGTCACGAATAAAACATTGATTGAAGGCTATTTAAATCGAGGCCGTGGGTATTTAGGTTTTTACGCCATCATTACCTTGATTACGACCTTCACCATTTTAGCCGCCCTTTACACGGTTACGGCAGGCTTATTCATCAATCTTTTTAAAATATCGAGTAGTTCAATTACCGACGTTGCCCTTTGGTTATTTATCCTAATTAGTGCTATCCTCATTTTTGGAAAATACAAGTTCCTAGAAATAAGCTTAAAATTTGTAGTGAGCATCCTATTCATCGCCTTAGTGGTCACCACTATCTTAGTGCTTTTACAAGGGCCTGTGGAACATGTCCCAAATTTTGAACCTGTACCCATATTCAATGAAGTAGGGGTACTTTTTTTAATTGGTCTAATGGGTTGGATGCCCACCACGGTGGAAGCATCTAGTTGGATAAGTCTTTGGAGTATCGAAAAATGGAAAAATCAGGAAAAGCCAAGTCTTAAGGAATCTTTACAGGAATTCAATATTGGCTATGCGATTACGGCCATCTTAGCGGTATTTTTTATGATTATAGGCTGGTTTACCCTATATGGCACCAACATTCAGCTCAGCAACAATGCGGTAAGCTTCGCCGACCAAGTGGTGCTATTGTTTACGGAACACATAGGCTCTTGGGCTTACATTTTTATCGCCATATCTGCATTTGCCACCATGTTCAGTACCTGTATGACTGCACATGATGCGGTAACTAGGGTAAGTTTGGATATTCTGGACCTTCTAATTCCTAAAGTTGCGTTGAGCAATTCTAAAATAGCTTTTGGACTTGGCATTATCCTACTCGCACTTATCAACTTTATTGTAATCGCTGCTTTTAGTGCGAATATGGGAAATTTGGTGGCTTTGGCTACTTTCGTTTCGTTTATAGTTGCACCCATCATAGGCTACATGAACTTAAAGAATGTTACCAGTAGCGACCTAGATCCAGAATATTGGCCCAGTAAAAATTTGAAATTATTGACCTATGCGGGCATCCTCTTTTTATCGTGTTTTTCGCTGTACTACTTTTACATCATAATATTTTAGACGAATTAAGATTATTCCCCAGCTACGACAATCAAAGTACGTTCATTTTGCTTATGAAGAAAATCCAAACAATATGCTCCATCGGTACAATTGTTACGAATCATCTCCTCGCCATAACCAATAGATTCAACAATTGTATTGGCTGACAAACCATTCTTTAGTAAATAGGATTTGATAGCGTCCGATCTATTTTGAGAGAGCCTCTTGTTAGAGGAACTGCTTCCCCTACTATCGGTATGTGTTTCAATCTTTAATCTTAATTCGGGAAACTTTGAAACGGCGACGATGACTTTATCCAATTCAGTGGCTACTTCAGGATTAATAACCGCTTTCCCTTTTTCAAAATAAAACTTATTGAGTTTCAACACCGTTTTATTTTCACTTTCCGTCAACAAATCCTCCATTTTAACCAGTCCAATATTATACGAAGAAATCTGTAATTCCTCCATACCTTTTTCAGAATAGGATGTGGAAAAAATAGAATAGCCCTCTTTCGTGATTTGAATGGTTATTTGTGATCTCCAGGGTATTTCAATCCTAAAATCACCATTCTCAGTTGAATAGGCTTCCTTTATAATTTCCCCTTCACTGCTTAAAAGCATCACTCGCGCTTTATCCAAACCAAGGTTCTTGGTCAAATTGACCACTTTCCCTCGTAGTGCAAAGGTTTTAAGCCCTGGAATATCGTCCGTACTAAAACCATAGAGATCGTCACCTCCCTTACCTCCCTTTCTATTGGAAGCAAAATAACCTTCAAATTTATTGTCCTGACTTTTAGTGATAATAAACCCAAAATCATCCGATTCAGAGTTTATGCCTGTTCCAAGATTTACAGGAATTGTAAAAGAATCATCTTCTATGATATTAGCTTTATAAACGTCCATTCCGCCTAGACCATAAAAAACATCCGAAGAAAAATAAAGGCTGCCTTCAAAGATATAAGGGGCTATCTCGTTGCCAGGGGAATTGACCCTAGACCCCAAGTTCACGGGTGCCGACATTATTTGGCCATTGTTGGTGTATACATAATACAGGTCGGTACCTCCATAACTATCACCAAAATTAGCCGCAAAAAAAAGACGCTCGGTTTTTCCATCAAAAAATGGATAGTAGAACGAAGTACTCAAATCCTTCAAAATAAAACGAAACTGGCCATTTTCTTTCATGGACCCGATAGCCAGTGCATTTTTGGCATTCTCATCAAAAGCCAATTCCCCATCTACCGAATTGGATAGGATATAATAGAACGTTGCCAACTCTTTAGAATAAAAAGGAGTGGATTGATGAAATTTTGAATCTGGAATCCTTTTAAAAACCTCAGCATTATTTATATCTCGATTAGCATCTAATTTTCCGAAATAAATATCCAAATACGATTCCCCGGATGGCTCATACACGTTCTTCGATTTTTGTGTTCTACTACTGCTAAAAAGAAGGCCATCTTTATAGAATGCCGGTGAGATATCGCCTTGCGGACTATTGGAACTTAAATTTTTGATTGTAAAATCAGAGTCCTTGGACATATTTTCCAAAAGACTATAATTGAATTCGGAATTTTCTAAAAGTTCTGCGGATAATAGTGGTGTTTTAGATTTAAGAAATGTCTCCACGCGCTCTTTATCCGAACTTTTCGAGAGGCTTTGCAGCATTTTGTTGAAACGATTCACAGACATTATGGTATCGTTCTTATTGACCTCTACATAGAATTTTGCCGCATTCCCATAGCTTCCTGTATTGAAATAGGAGTCCGCCAGATTGAGCAGTTGATGGTTGGTCAATTGATTTTTGACCCTTTCCTTTGCGTATTCATTAATCGCACTCTCGTATTTATATTCGTAAAATAACTTATCCGCTTTTGATTTTTCGTTTTGGGAGAACATCCCAATAGGAAGCAAAATTAGAACCGTTAGAAATATTTTGTAATTCATACATTCTGATTTTAAAAAAATCTTGGGGAATCGATTTGCTTTGGTTTGTCCTTCAACTCTTTTCGTTTGGCCTGATCCGTTTTGCCTCCCAAACCTTTACCTAAATTAAATTTAACGATTATCTCATGCGAACCATTATTAAAATCGCCCAATAAGTTCGTATTGTAATCATAGGAGTAGCCGATAAAAGTGTTGGGAGCTATTTGGAAGCCAGCCAAACCACTTACAGCGTTTACCAACCTATAGGAAACTCCTGCTGTAAACACTTCTGAAATTAAAAAATTACCGGATACATTTACATTTATAGGACTACCATCAATGGCATTGACCAAAAAAGCCGGTTTAAACTTTAAATTATCGGAGATATCAAAAACGTAACCCCCTATAAAATTGAATTGCATACGATCTTCGATTATCGTAGCTACATCATCATTATAAATACCTTCCGTCAAAAAGTTGGGTATCGATACTCCAAAATACCACTGATCACTATATAAAAACAAACCAGCACCAATGGTAGGATAAAATTTACTGATCATTTCACGGTCCAAAATTGGTTCGCCAGGATTTTCAAAACTGCCTTTTGAGAAATCGACGTTCAAGGCCGCTCCACCCGCATCTATACCGAACGAGAGAAAGGTATTATAATTTAGATTTACCTGATACGAATAGGAAAGATCAAAATAAGTTTGTGTCACAGGGCCCAGTTGGTCATTCACCACATTAAAACCCAGACCATTTTTTTGATTTTCGAACGGTAGGTTCACCCCAAATCGTATTGTTCTTGGTGCACCGGGTATATCGATCCATTGGGCCCGGTACAAACCAGATAATTCGGTTGATTCAACACTACCAACATAAGCTGGGTTGAAACTTCCAATATTATACATGTATTGGGTATATTGTGGTTCCTTTTGACCGTAGCCCATACTGGAGACAAAAAAGGACCCTATTAAAAGCACCCGCAATAGCACATTAAATTTCTCAGAAAATTTATAATCCATAGCTATTTATCTTATAAGCTGAATCCATCCCTTATCGATAGTCGGACCAGAGCCTATATCATAGTTCATTATATAAAAGTAGGTGCCTTTTGGAACCTCTTTTCCTTCATACGTGCCATCCCAAATTTCAGTATCGTTGAGCGCTTCCTTTTGAAAAACCTTGTTGCCATACCGATCATAAATCACAATATTGTATTGAATGTTTGCGAGTATATTGGTAAATGGATCTTTATCGTCCCTATTTATTTTTAAAAAGTCATTTGTACCATCTCCATTAGGGGAAAATTGATTGAATAAAAATCCGGGATCTTCGAGTGTAGGTAAACTCACATTTACTTCAGCTATACCAATATCATTGCTATCATTACTGTCCGTTGGGGATGAACTTATCAATCTGGCCGTATTCGCAAAAATAACCTCAGTAAGTACTCGAACCGTTATTCGTAAGGTCGCCTGTTCTTGAATCGACAATAAAGGTATTGTCCATAAACCAGTATCAAGATTATATGTACCCAAATTATCTTCTAGAATAGAAACTATTTCATAATCTGCATTTTCACCTTGATCCAATTCATCAATGACTTCTATATTGGTAATGGTTTCCCCATTTTGGGATTGATTCAAAACGGTTATCGTAAAGGTGATTTCCTCGCCTACTAATGGATTTCTAGTATCTACCGTTTTTTCAACGGCCAAATCGATGCCTTCAGGCAAATCAACGTTCAATTGTATGGTAGCTGTATTATTGTCCAAACTCTCGTCAATTGGTATCGAGCTCAACAATTCGGCAGTATTGCTATAAGTACCATATTCTGTAACCGTTGCCGTTATCTGAAGTGTTTCTGTACCCATTGGGGCTATTTCAGGAAGCAGCCATTCTCCCGAAACTTCCGAATAGGTGCCTATGGAGGGACTATTGGAAACATATTCAAAACTTATTCCCAATGAATCACCGACAATAACCTCAACAGAACTTCTATCCGCATCTAAATTATTTAAGGTGATGGTAAAAACGACGGTATCACCAATAGCTGCATCTATGTTATCCACCGTTTTAGTAACTTCCAGATCAATGGGCAAACAATTGGGATTTTCCGCATCGGGATCACAGGGATTATCTGGGTCAGAGCCATTTGCAAGCTCTTCGGTGTCCGTAATACCATCGCCGTCGAAATCACAAATTCCGTTTTGTCGATTGGGTATACATGGGTCGTTGTTTGCCGGGTCCAATTGGTCTACCTCTCCGTCTCCATCAGCATCTTCAATATTAGATTCCAAGGCATCAATGATACCATCACCATCTGTATCAATGGGATTGTTTACATCCGGACCAACTTCCGTACCATCATCAATACCATCCCCATCAGTATCCGGATTATTGGGATCCGTTCCCAATATGGCTTCTTCACCTCCAAATAAACCATCTCCATCATCGTCGGTCTCGCAATCACTTACCGATATGGTTACATCTACGGAAACATTTTGACAAGGCAATGTGGAATTGGTAGTAGTGAATGTGAATACGTAGTTTCCGGAAATCAAATCCCTAAAATCAATACTATTGGAAGCTGGAATGGTAATTGATTGCGATGGATCTGTTGCAATAGTCCAAACCCCTGCACCCTCACCAACGAGCCGGTCATCCAAGTCCAGTATAGTTGGTCCATTCTCGGCTACGTTGCAAATGGAGGTATTGGATGCCGTTCCTGTTGTAGCTTGAAAACCGATAGTGGCAATAACCTCCAAACGCTGCGAAGAGCAACCATTTTCAAACGCCTCGGCATAATAGGATGTTGTTGCATTTAGTACTGGGGTTGTGAAATTATTTCCTCTTGCCAGCGGTGTAACCGATTCATTAGTGGCATACCAATTTATGGAAGCCCCGTCACTAGGTTCGGCACGTAACAAGACCGTTCCCGGACCACATCGCTCATTATTCGTAACTCCTACCAACGTAGGAGTGGTGTTTAAAACGATTTCCACTTCAATCGTTCCACTAGCGCAATCATCATCAAAATTATTTGGAGTACCATTATTGTCTAAGAAAAATCCGAAATAGGAACCTTCGTTCGGTGGATTCGCCACCTCAGATGGCAATAGATAAGCCTCTTCATTCAATGGACTGGAATCTCGACTCCAACGTAAGGAAATATTTGAATTGCCAGCGGGCGGCGTACTTTTTGTAAATGCATTTAAACTAAGGTCTATAACATCACAAAATATATTGGAAACGGAAGTATCCAATAGAGGGGCACCTATACAATTATCATCGTCAGTGATAGTTCCTATTGCGGTACCGCCATTTGACAATTGCACTCCGTTGGTTGGAAGGACCAATTGTAGCGTAAAGCTTTCGGTATTTTCTAGAAGTTGATCATTGATTATGGTAACCGATATTGCTTGGATTTCATTTGCAGTTCCCTCAAAAGTTAAGGTGCCAGGGTTTGCACTGTAATCGACTCCGCCACCGGTGGCCGTATCGTCTGAAAAGGCATATGAAACTGTAGTGCCACCATTTACTGCAATATCAAGTATAACATTGAACATCAATTCCCCGGAAGCCAAATCTTCGTTAACGGTTACGTTTGAAACCGATAATGAGGCCTGATCATTATCGGCTATATTTACGGTAGCGGTGCGGCTTGCTGTGGTCCCAAGAACATATCCCGTTCCCGGACCCAAAGTAATTATAACATTTTCCAGACCTTCCTGAATTTGATCGTCTATTGGCGCAATGGAAATCGTGGCACTTTGTTGTCCACTTGGTATTACAATACTGTTCGGATTGATAGAAGTAAAATCCGTTCCGTTTAAGGCACTTCCAGAAAGTGTATAGTTTATGGTTATGGGATTACCTGTAGTATTGGTAGCATTAAGGCTTATCGTGAATAATCCAGTTTGATTTGAAGCGGAACTTTCTGCGGCAGTGGCATCGGTAGCCGTGATACTAGCGACCAAAACATCATCACTTACTATGGTAACCGTTGCATTGCCTGGAGTGCCTACCGTATACCTGGTACCGCTGGAAAGCGTTACAATAACGGACTCATTATTTTCAACCATGGTGTCATTAATGGGCATTACGGTAATCGTATTTGTCCGTTGACCATTTGCAATTTGCACGGTTCCACTTAAGGTGCTATAATCGGAACCAGGGGTTGCTGTACCAGTAACAGTATAATTTACAGTTACGGGTGCTCCTGTAGTATTTACAGATCCCAAATCTACCGTAAATGTACCATTGGAAATAGGATTTTCGTTTGCTGTGGCCGTTGTTGCAACAACTGTAGCGATAAATGTATCGGTATCAATTATGGAAATAGTAGCACTCCTAGAGCCCAAATCCCCTAAATCATAACCGGTGCCTGCCGTTAATTCAACCACAACGGTTTCCGTATTCTCTACAATAGCATCATTGATGGGGGTTACTAAAATTGTATTGGTCTGTTCGCCATTTGCAATTTGAACACTCCCTGTCAAAGCTGCATAATCTGTTCCCGGAACGGCTGAACCTGTCACCGAATAGTTAACCGTAACCGGGCTGCCAGTATTGTTGACCGCATCTAAACTAACGGTAAAAGTTCCCGTATCGGTAACCGGATTAGCTTCGGTTGCCGTGGCATCAGTTGCGGTAATGGACGCCCGAAAAACATCGTCATCAATAATAGTTCCTGTTGCCGTATCCGAATCATCAACAATGGAATCACTCGACGTCAAGGTTACCGTAAATGTTTCAGTCCCTTCCACCAAATTATCATTGTTGGTATTAACGTCGACATTTCTTACTTGACCGGCCGAGCCATCAAAATTCAGGATTTGTTGAGCACTATCATAATCTATATTACCCCCGGTAGCTGTAACATCAACAAAGTTTACAGTAACGGTAAACGAGTTTGGCACTAGAACATTATTTGTAACCCTAAAACGCATTCTGTTCCCTTCCGGTTCGGTAATGTCCTCGATAGTTATATTCCCAAAGTCGTTATCCTCAATCGTTCCTATTGCTGTATTACTAGCGTCAACATTTGGGTTATCGGCACTTAAGTTAACGGTAAATGTTTCATTGTTTTCAACTACAATATCATTGGCGGTTTCCACCGTAAAATTTTGTGAAATAGAACCCGATAAAAATGTAATGGTTTGTGTAGTATTGTTGAAATCCTCAGCACCATTTAATGGAGGTGGGCCACCTTGGGCGGTCCCATTTTGAAATGATACTTCAACATTATAATCGTACTCCACAACCCGATCGGAACTAATGGTAAAATTCAAGCCTTGGCCCTCTTCTACAGATACGTCATTAATTGTCAGGGTTGCAAAATCGTCATCTTTAACTATCAAAGTACTGGAAGCACTTGAAGGATTAATTGAAGCACCATCGGAAACAGAGACAATATCAATTTTAAGTAACTCGTCACCTTCTACCAAGATATCATCAACGATATCGACATCAATATTCGCTACCGTTTGCCCGGCAGGTATTACAATCGTACCATCTACCGGACTACGATCAATGTTAGCCATCGCAGTAGAAACACTTTGATCCACCAAAATCTGTATTGTAGTATCGGTACCACTCGGAGAGGTCAGAACTATTTGAAATTGTCCGGGGTTACCTCCGGGTACACCATTTATTTCTGCGGCATCCGCATCAGACAATATAAGACTTACCATTTGAGATTGCAGATTAACGGAACTAAGAAATAACGTTAATGTTATACTTAATTTCAAAACCGAAAAAACATCAAAACGTAAGAATTTGTTTTTCAATTTCATAGCATTTATTTTCATTTCAATCATTCCCATTGAAAATTAGTAGGTACAGTTTCCAACCATAATAAGGGGCCTCAATATTAGTGAAAAAAACAAGGTAAATGCCTCACAAACAGTTGAAAATAGGTTTTTTGGGTTGAATGGTAGCATAATGTGTTCAAAGCCTAGTCCACAAGCATTGGCGATTGGGCCTCCACAGTAGGTTCAATTTTTTTGATAAGCCCTTGCAATACCTTTCCGGGGCCAATTTCAGTAAAAAGAGTTGCACCATCCTGTACCATTTGCTGTACACTTTGGGTCCATTTTACCGGTGCCGTAAGCTGTAGCATAAGGTTCTTTTTTATTTCGGAGGGACGCTTCACCGCCGTAGTAGTTACATTTTGGTAAATAGGGCAACTGGGGTCGGCAAAATTGGTGTTGTCTATTGCGGATGCCAATTCTTCCCTTGCCGGTTCCATTAATGGGGAGTGGAATGCGCCACCTACCGGTAACATTAACGCTCTTCTTGCCCCTGCTTCTTTTAATTTTTCACAGGCCAGCTCAACGGCCACCACTTCTCCCGATATCACTAGTTGTCCGGGGCAATTATAATTCGCCGCCACCACAATACCCGGAGTTTCATTACAAATTTTTTCTACAACGCTATCTTCCAAACCCAAAACCGCAGCCATCGTAGAAGGTTCCATTTCACAGGCTTTTTGCATGGCCAGGGCCCGTTGCGAGACCAATTTCAATCCATCCTCAAAACTTAAGGCGTTATTCGCTACTAGTGCGGAAAATTCACCTAAAGAATGCCCTGCTACCATATCGGGTTTAAAGGCATCTCCCATTACCTTACTTAATATCACCGAATGTAGAAATATAGCAGGCTGGGTAACCTTGGTTTCCTTTAGACCCTCAGCGGTACCGTTGAACATCGTTTCGGTTATACTAAATCCTAAAATATCATTTGCTTTATGGAACAACTCCTTGGCCATGGGATATTTCTCATACAGATCCAGCCCCATTCCGACAAATTGGGCGCCCTGCCCGGGAAAAACATATGCGTTCATAACTTTAAGTTTGGTGGCCCAAAAATAAGGATTTTAGAGAGATCCAGATATCCCTTATCCAAGTTATAACTAATCCGATTGCTTAAACCAATTAGAGTACATCGTGTACGCTTCGGCAATGCGATTTATTTCCCCAGAACTTAATTCGGGACTTATATCCTTTATTTTCTTAGCGGGCATACCTGCAAAAACACTTCCAGAAGGTACATGGGTCCCTTTGGTAAGCACTGCCCCGGCTGCGATAATGCTATTACTCTCCACCACACAATCATCCATCAGTATACTTCCCATACCGATCAATACATTATCGTGAACCGTACATCCATGTACAATCGCATTATGCCCAATAGAAACATTATTGCCAATAGTAGTTGGTGATTTTTGATAGGTACAATGGATAACGGCACCGTCTTGAACATTGACCTTGTCCCCCATTTTTATATAATGTACATCTCCCCGTATCACCGCATTGAACCAGACACTGCATTGTTTACCCATCGTTACCTCACCCACAATGGTTGCGTTCTCTGCAATAAAACAATCATCACCTATTTGCGGTGTTTTACCCCGCACCGATTTTATCATTTTTTTCAATTTTTTAAGTAAATAAGCCTCGGGTCAGGCCGACAAGACAATGAACTACCTCGAAGGTAGCGCCATCGAGGTAACAGAAACAAAACCGCTGCACTTCGACAAGCTCAGCGACCACACTTCGACAAGCTCAGCGACCACACTTCGACAAGCTCAGTGACCACGCTACAAGAGCCAAGAAACTAAACTTTTTTATCTTGGTTCTTGACTCTTGTTTCTGGGCAAAGATACTTCATTGTCTCGATGCTACCACCGAGGCAGAGCCTCGGGGGCAATTCTATTGATTAAACCCAATTGAGATTAAAAAGGCCTGTCCTACTTTCGACATGGCCTACTTAGTTTGCAGCCGGACAGTAACAGTCATATTTGCGCTCGGTTTGACCAAAATCATAACCGATGGTAATCTGATGAAAACCACCATTATCAAAACGAATATCACCCATTTGATACGAGTAATTATAGGATACCATGAAATTATTGATATTGGCACCTACGATAGGGGTTATGAGCTGTAGGCGTTGTTCCCCAAAACCACTTGCAGTTTGGAACTGCGCCCCGTCAAAACTTCGTCTATAAGATAGTCCGCCCCAAATTCGACCAAAATCAACATCCTTATAGACTTTGGCATTTACATCTATTGTTTTTTCCTCGGTAAATTCCGTCATTTGGAACAAAACGGAAGGCTCTACCTGCCACTCACTTCGTCCAAAAATATACCCCGCAGAAATAAGGTATCTTCTTATATTATCAATAACCAATTGATCTGGATTATCTTGTCTATCCCTGTAATACACATTTCGTCTACTTCCCGTAAGAGCATTGGTCACTGCAAAATGAGTATAAAATTCCTGAAAGTTATAAGAAATGCCAATATCTACATTTGTATAGGATGCACTTAATTTAATTCCTGAAACCGCAGGATCCGGAGTCACTGAGCGAAACTCTGTTTCATCCAAACTACTTTGTAAAATAGTGCCGCTTAAACCAAAAGACAATTGGTTCAAAACCCTAACGTCATCACCACCCATACGCAAGTGATGGGCATAGGTCAATTTCAAACCAGTTTGGGAGTGGTAGCCATTGGCGTCATTGAAAATAATCGCACCTACTCCGCTAGGGGTATCGCCAATTCTAAAATGTGCATTTATGGTTTGTAGGCTAGGGGCATCTTCCACATCAAACCACTGCTTTCTAGCGGTTGCCCTAATCTTACCACCTTGGCCAATACCTGCCATGGATGGAAATACCAAATAATAATTATCTGCCAAATAATCAAAATAAACGGGAATACCTTCCTGTGCGGTAGATTTCATACCTACCATTAGTATGGCCAATAAAAGTATTAGGTTGTATTTCATTTTGGGAATTAAAAACTAGACTTTAGTGCTGACAATATAGAGTATAACGACTTAACCATAACATTATTATGTAGCACTAAACTAAGATTTCCTTCGTACTTTTGTTCAAAATAAAGCAAAATGAAAGAGTATTCCATAACGGTTGTCAAGACCAACAATCCCAATATACTAAAGTTTGAAACGAACCATCTTTTGGTACAGCGTAAAAATTACGAATTTAAAAATATTGACGAAGCCAAAAACTCTCCTTTGGCACAACAATTATTCCATCTACCTTTTATAAAAACGGTTTACATCTCAGGGGATTTCATTGGTTTGGAACGTTATGATATCGTTCAATGGGAAGATGTTAAGGACGAAGTTGCACAACAAATGGTAGAGTACCTGAATGCAGGTGAACCCATTGTAGTTGAAGAGGACATGGACAAACCTATACCCGTAACGGTGTATGCCGAGGTTACTCCAAACCCGTCTACTATGAAATTCGTTGCCAGTAAAAAAATAGTGGGCTCATCTTACGAATTCAAGAACATCGATGAAGCCAGAAGTTCAAAATTGGCAACCGAATTATTCCAATTTCCATTTGTCAAGCAAGTTTTCATCGATGAAAATTATGTGTCCGTTTCCAAGTTTGAAGTCGCCGATTGGGAGGACATCACCATAGAATTACGCGAGCTAATTCGAAATTTTATTGCCGATGGAAAAGAAATTGTTGCAGATAGTGCAAAATCTACTGCTGGTATTCAGGTTTCTGAAACAGTTACTGCAGAAGAAGCCATTGAGCTGGACGAGACTTCCCAAGAAATCATTGATATTTTGGAAGAGTATGTAAAACCAGCCGTTGCCAGTGATGGTGGAAATATATTATTTAAATCCTATGATACCGAAAGTAAAACTGTGAATGTGATATTGCAAGGTGCCTGTAGCGGGTGCCCATCTTCTACTTTCACCCTAAAAAATGGTATTGAAACGATGCTAAAGAACATGATGGGAGATAAGGTGAATGAAGTTGTTGCGCTAAACGGTTAATTTATAAATGAAATGGATTAAGCTCTGCTATTAATTTTTGTATATTAAGATGAATTTAAAAAATAAACTATTATGGCAGTTTTAAAAGTTATTGAAATATTAGCAAATTCTAATAAAGGTTGGGAAGATGCAGCGAAGAATGCGATTACAGAAGCCTCAAAATCCGTAAAGAATATTAAGTCCGTTTACGTCAATGAGCAAAGTGCTACTGTTGAGGATGCAAAAATCGTGAACTACAGGGTTAACGTTAAAATTACTTTTGAAGTAAAATAATAAACCCAATACGTATATGAAAAGCGCCCGATGGCGCTTTTTTTGTTCTAGACATTAAATAAGGCACTCTAAAATCATGGCTCAAAAACACACCAATAATCTTGTTTCGGAAAGTAGTCCGTATCTCTTGCAACATGCCCATAATCCGGTGAATTGGGAAGCTTGGCACCCAGAAGTATTGCGACGGGCACAAAAGCAACAAAAACTACTTTTAATCAGTATAGGATACGCTGCTTGTCATTGGTGCCATGTCATGGAACATGAGTGTTTTGAAGACGAAGAGGTTGCAAAAACTATGAATGCCCATTTTGTAAACATTAAGGTTGACCGCGAGGAAAGACCGGACATTGACCATATATACATGGATGCCTTACAAATGATGACCGGTAGTGGCGGATGGCCACTAAACATTTTGGCGCTGCCCGATGGTCGCCCCTTCTGGGGAGCCACTTTTGTGAAAAAAGAGGCTTGGATCCAAGTATTAAATCAATTGCAAGAAGTATATCAAACAGATCCGGATAAAATAATTGGGTACGCTGAAAATATGGAAAAGGGACTCAAAGAAATCAATAACATTGTCCCCGGTATGAATTCCGATATATTGAAAATTTCAGAAATTGGGGGGATTGTACTTGATTGGTCCGCCTATTTTGATACTTTTTTAGGCGGTTATAAAAGGGCCCCAAAGTTTATGATGCCCGTGAACCTTAATTTTCTTCTACATTTTGGTATCGCCCAGGGCGATGACCAAATTAAGGATTACGTACATACCACATTGACCAGAATGGCTTGGGGTGGCATATTTGATCATGTAGGGGGTGGATTCTCCAGGTATTCCGTGGACACGAAATGGCATGTTCCCCATTTTGAAAAGATGCTCTATGACAATGCACAGTTAATTAGTGTATACTCCAAAGCCTATGCCGTTACAAAAAATAAACTTTACAAAAAGGTTGTTCAAAAGTGCATCGCTTTTTTGGAAGAAGAACTTTTAGATATAAATCATGGATTCTACTCATCGTTGGATGCCGATAGCCTATCAAATGAGGGTACATTGGAAGAGGGCGCTTACTATGTTTGGCAAGAAAATCAGCTCAAAGAACTGTTAGGTGAAGACTATACCCTATTCAGCGACTTTTTCAATATCAATTCGTATGGCTATTGGGAAGAACAAAATTATGTGCTCATTAGGGATGGGGAGGTATCAGAAATAGCCAAAAAACATGATATCACAGAAAAATGCCTAACGGAAACGATATCAAAGTGTTTGAACAAATTGAAAAAGGAACGAGCTAAAAGAGATAAACCAAGACTTGATGATAAGATTTTGACCTCTTGGAACGGATTAGCCTTGAAAGGACTTACGGATGCCTATCGCTATTTGGAAGATGAAAAGTATCTCGAACTGGCGAACAATAACGCCAATTTTATCCTTGACAACTTAATTCAGCCCAATGGTGCATTATTTCATAACCATAAAAATGGGAAGAGTACCATTGTTGGCTTCCTTGAGGATTACGCAGCTGTTATTGATGGGTTTATTGGGCTTTATGAAATAACATTTGATGAAAAATGGCTCAATCACAGTTTGAAATTAACACATTATGTTATTGACAATTTTACGGATACTTCAACAGGACTATTCTATTTCACTTCCGACAAGGACGCGTTGCTTATTCGAAAAACATTGGAAGTGGCAGATAATGTCATTCCTTCTTCCAATTCGATCATGGCACATAATCTTTTAAAACTTTCCAAATATTTTCCCGAACAAGAGTTTGATACACGTTTGGATATTATGCAAAAAACCATGAGGAAATCAATCATCGAAAATCCGCAAAGTCATTCCAATTGGCTTCAACTTTCCTTATTAATGAATCAGGATTTTTTTGAAGTCGCTATCATAGGAAGTGATTATTTAAGCCTTAGCAAGAAGATGCAAGCTCATTATTTACCAAACACTATCTTTGTTGCTTCAAAATCTGAAAGTCAACTTACATTGCTTGAGAATAGATATGTTCGTGATAAAACATTGATCTATGTCTGTAAGCAAGGTACCTGTCAATTACCGGTGGAAACAACCGATCAGGCATTGGCACTAATTAAAATGAAATTTTAACATTTGTTTAGCCTCAAATTATTGGTTGATAGGCTACTGAATAATTAAGTTTCGACCAACTAAAACTATAATCGAATATGGATGAATTTTGGAATCTACAAGAACATGCAGACAAGGCCATAGAATGGGTCTGGGCCGTGTTACCCAGTTTTTTATGGGCTATTTTTATATTAATAGGGGGAACCTATATTATCGGTTTTGTCAATAAAATGGTCCGTAAGTTCTTCTTAAAAAAGGATTATGACCTCGCACTTGAATCCTTTTTACAGAGCTTCATTGGTATCGCTTTAAAAATTATTCTCTTTGTACTGGTGATAACCCAACTAGGTGTACAGACCACATCATTGGTCGCTATATTGGCCTCAGCCGGTTTGGCCATTGGTTTGGCACTACAAGGATCATTGGCCAATTTTGCCGGTGGCGTCCTTATCCTGTTATTCAAACCTTTTAAGGTAGGAGATTGGATTTCAGCACAAAGTGTTGATGGTTCCGTAACGGAAATCTCAATTTTCACTACCAAACTGACCACTTTCGGAAATCAGATCGCTATAATACCTAATGGTCAACTTTCAAATAATACCATTATCAATTATAACGGATTGGATACCCGAAGGGACAAAATTGAGGTTGGGATTGGGTATGGATCTAATATAAAAGAAGCCAAAGAAATAGTATTGTCCATTTGTATAGAGCATGAGACCATTCTTAAAGAACCTGCCCCGGAAGTATATGTTGGTGCATTGGCCGACAGTTCGGTGAACTTGACCCTTCGTTTTTGGGTTAATAATCCAGATTTTTGGGAGGCACATTTTTATGTAATGGAAGAAATCAAACATCGATTTGATGCTGCAGGCATTGAAATACCATTCCCACAACGTGTGATTACGCAAATGAAAAGTTGAGTGATATAAACTTAATGCAAAAGCCCTTGAGTATTTATTTCAAGGGCTTTTTTATTTAGGATTTTTAGATGGAATGAACAAAATCGAGGCAGAGCCATTGAAGCATCGGAAACAAGACCGCTAAAGGCTGCAAGAGCCAAGAAACTGGACTTTTTTATTTTGGCTTTTGGTTGTTGACTCTTATTTCTTGGCAAACATAGTTGATTGTATCGGTGCCACTCCCGAGACAGAACCTCGGGGGATTCTATTGATCAAAAATTCCGATTTACGTCTTTTTAGTCTGAAGCACAAAATCCTTTAGATAATAAGGTTCAAAATAGGCGACATCCTCAAATTCCTCAAGTTCATATTTTTGAAAAGAAATACTGGCCATTTCCTTGGAAGACGGTACAACATCATTGTGATAAAAAATGCCGTCCCGCTGCAATATAGATTGAATTTTCTCCGCCCCGCTTCCCAAAAAATGAACTGGCTTTGAATCCAAAAATTCCAGAAATGAGTTTTCATCAATAATCTCAGCCCTTGTTTCCCTAACCTGATGAAGAGCAGTATCAAAAACGGCAGAATACACCTCCATTCGTCTTGCATCCAAAACGGGTATGATCAAAGCATCATTTTCGAAAGTGCCCATTTGGGAAGCCATACTTTTAAGTGTGGAAACAGAAATCAATGGCACTCCTAAGGCATAACACAAACCTTTTGCAGCAGAGACCCCAATACGAAGTCCCGTATAGGAACCCGGGCCTTTACTAACGGCAATCGCATCCAAATCTACCATGTTAAACTTCGAAAGATTCATTACTTCTTGAATAAATACATGTAATTTTTCTGCATGCGAAAAGTTGGCAGCATTTAGCTCTTTAATTGCCAGAACCGAACCATTCTTAGCTAAGCTTACCGAACAATTGGTAGTTGACGTTTCCAGATTTAAGATTAATCCCATAAGGCAAAGGTATTACAAACCATAAAATGAAGAAGCCTGCAATCATTAGAAATAGCAGGCTTCTTTGTGTACTTTTTAATCTTAATCCAAGCTAATCGGAATTCCGAAATAAAATTCAAGTATTTTCAATCGAAAAATATAATCGTATTTGGTTCTTACCACATCTGCCTCCGCATTATCAACCCTTGATTGTGCTTGGCTAAAATCAAAAGAATTCATCAACCCGACATCAAATCGTTCCTTTGCATATTGGTAGGCCAATCTTCTCGCCTCCAATGTTTTTTCCGCTGCCTCATAGGCCTTGGCAAAAGTTGTGACATCTACATACCTTTGATTAACTGTAGTCTCCAAATCTAGCTTATCTTGTTCAAATTGCAGCTTTGCCTTTTCAACAGCTATTTGAGATCTATTTATATCATTTCTTACTCTGAAACCATTGAATACGGGAATACTTAATTGGGCTCCATATGAAATACCATCATTGATATAAATTTGATCCCTAAATGGAATCAAATTCCCGGTAATCGGGTCAAAGAACTGATCAGAATATCTGGTGTTATAATTAAAAAAGGCATTTAAGGTAGGATACAATCCTCCTTTGGTTATTTTTAGGTCCTGCTCGGCCAAAATCACATTAGATTCCGAAAACTTAATATCATTTCTAAATTCCAAGGCCTTACTAAAAATTGTTTTAGCAGAATTATTTAATATATCCGATGGTGGAATTTCAAAAGATTCGTCCGCTATCTGAAAATTCTCATAATCCGTTATCTGTAAAAGCTGTGCAAGATTTATTCTTGAAATTAGGACCAAACTTTCATTATTGACTATTTGCTGTTCTTGACCTGCAGCAGTTGCTTCGATTTCTAGTAAATCACCTCTAGGTACTACGCCTGAATCAACCAATTCCTTGGTGCGTTTTAAATCTTGTTCCGTGAAAGCATATTGTGCCCTTGAAACTGCCAAAGCTTCTTTATTTGATAAGATTTCAAGATAGCTATTGGCAACTCTCAACCGAATATCGTCCTTTAAATTATCTAATCTATATTGGCTGCCAATGGCATTCATTTTGGCCCTATGGAGGTTATTGATATTCCTAAGACCATCAAAGAGAGTAACTGAAGAGGTTAGGTTGCCTGTAGATGTAAAAATAGTGGTGGTTACCGGCCTATTATTAGTAGGGTCAAAAGAAAGACCTGTACTCGCGGAAGCACTTATCTGACCGTTCAATGAGGGAAGCATAGCCCCAATGGCATCAGATTTATCTATTCTTACATTTTCAAGATCAAGTTCAAATTGTGCTATGGTCAAGTTATTCTCTACAGCATATAATACACATTCTTCAAGTGTCCACTTTTTCTGCTGTGCCATGGTAAGCGCCATGGAGAACACAATCGTAAAGACGGTTATTTTAAATTTCATTTGTTGATTGTTTTGATTTGTATTTTGATTGATGTTTACTCTGTTGTTCCTTCTCCTTCTTCTTCCTCACCCTTTTTAATAGGCTCCGTTTTGTTCCATTGCTTTACCATATCATCCTTGGTAAGTCCGGAGAGGATTTCGACGTTTACCCCATCGGATATCCCAATTTCAATATCCCTTCGTTCAAATTTCTGTTCAGCCTCGGAACCAACGGCAATTTCCACATAAGGCTTGCTCGTAGACTTATCAAATTGTAACAAGGCTTCCGGTATCACCAAAATATCCTCTTTCTTCTCCAAAACTATAGAGGCATTGGCGCTATATCCCGCCCTGATGAATATGTCATCGCTAACCTCTACATCGCCCTCTATCTTAAACTGTACCGCACCGGTTTCCTCTATTCCCTTAGGGGCTATAAACTTCAACTTGGCATCCAATTCAACATCCTCGAGCGCACCAAGTGTTATCTTTAATGGTGTACCTACCTTAAGCTTGCCTACCTCGCCCTCATCTACTTTGCCTTCAAAAATCATTTTACCCAAGTCTGCAATGGTGGCAATGGTTGTGCCATCGTTGAAATTATTGGACTGGATCACTTGATCTCCTTCCTTTACCGGTATCTCCAAAATAGTTCCCGACACCGTGGCCCTGATATTGGTATTGGCCGCCGTAGAGCCGCCTAAGGATCCCCTTCGGATAATCTGGTAATCGGCATTGGCGTTTTTCAGTTCTTGATCTGCCTGTTCAAAGGCCAACTTTTGGCTTATAAAATCCTGATTGGAAACCACCCCCTTATCGTACAAGGTTTTGTTCCTTTCATATTCAATTTTGGCATTGTTAAGGGCCAGTTCCGAACTACGCACCCTACCGCTTGCCTGATTTAAAGACTGTTCATTGGGCACAACTTTTATGAGGGCTATAAGCTCGCCCGCTTTTACCTTTGCCCCTTCTTCCATATATATTTTCTCGATAATCCCGGAAATCTGTGGTTTTATTTCCACCTCATCCTGGGGTATTACCTTGCCGGTAGCTACGGTTTTCTTTTCCACCGTAGAAATAAACGGTTTTTGGGTTTCGTAGGTTATTGCCGATTTACTATTGGATTTAATAAAAAACACAGCTGCCCACAATGTTCCCAGCACTAGTAATCCTATTAAAACATATTTTACGATCTTGTTCATTTTCTAATTGTATTTGTTATTTAGTGGTTTCGTTTATTCTTCTCTCAACGCGTCTATAGGTCTAATACTTACCGCTCTTTGTGCGGGTATCAACCCGATAAGTATCCCTAAGGTTACCATCAAAAAGAGAGACATTAATACGTAGGGTATCGGTACTGTAGGATTCGTATACGGAAAATCGCCATTGCCAAAAGCAGCACCAAGACCCCAGAGGGTTGCCGCCCCGCAAATAATTCCAATGATGCCCGCCAATAAGGTCAGTACCAATGCTTCTATAATGATTTGGTTCCTTACCTCTGAAGGTGTAGCCCCAAGTGCCCTTCGAACTCCCAATTCTTTGGTTCGTTCTTTTACGGAAATCAATAAAATATTTCCAATGCCAATTACACCTGCTAAAATCGTCGCTATTCCTACAATCAGTGATAAAAAAGTGAGTCCGTTAGAAAACCCGAAGATCTTTTTGAAAACCTCACCTAAATTAAATGCACCAATAGCTTTTTCATCGGTAGGGTCTACCTTGTGTATGCGTCTTAACGTTGCCTTGATATCCTTTTCCGCTTTTACTACGTCTGCATCATCATAAGCTGCAATTGTAAACCAAGAAACATTATCCCCTGTATTGTACAATTTCTTAAAGGTTGTAAAGGGTATAAAAATATCGCTATCATTATCAAAGGGACCGCCGCCCGAAAACTTATGCACCCCTACTACCTGAAAGTTTACATCTTCAATAGCTATAAACTTACCGATTGGATCCTGATCCTCATCAAAAAGTTCCTTTTGGGTACGCTCACCAATAACGCATACTTTTCGTGCCTTTTCAATATCCTTATCGTTAATAAATCGCCCACCATCATAAATTTTCTTGGGTGCTATTTCGGTAAATTCTGGAAAGTCACCAAAAACGGAGTAATTTCCAGATCGTATGCCTCGCTTTACCAATCCGGGTTCACTTCCAAAAATACCTTTTACATTTCTTGGTGCTATGGCCATAATTTCTGGAACCTGTTGACGAAGTACATCAACATCGCTAAGTTTCAATTGAATTTGACGGCCCGTTTTATAACCGGCATAAGGTTTACTTGTACTTGAAGAAAAAACGAACATACTGTTTCTAGCTATACTTTCAAATTCCTTTTCAAATCCATTATCGAGCCCTTTTGAAGCACCTGAGAGCCCTATATAAATGTATATTCCTATAAATACACCGAGCATTGTCAAAAAAGTACGAAGCTTATTCTTTCGTATCGATTGAAAGATTTCGTTCCAGGTATCCCTATCAAACAGTTGTCTCATCTTATTCGTCCCTTAGTGCTACAATAGGTTTGATTTTAGCCGCCTTTCGCGCTGGTATATAGGCCGCCACGGTACCGCAAATAACCAATAGAACAGTCACAAATATGGCCGTACCTGAGTTAATTGCAGGATTGGTTATAAAATAGTCCTCCTCCAAAACCTTTCCCTCTATTAGGTTCAATACTATAATTCCTAAAATCATTCCCGCAAATCCGAAAACCGCAGTAATAAATATTGATTCTAATAAAATAGTACTTGTTATGATTCTGGGTGTAGCTCCCATAGCTTTCCGGATACCAATTTCTTTGGTACGTTCTTTCACAATAAAGACCATGATATTACTAATGCCAATGATACCCGAAATGATTACAACAAAAGCGATGGCCGAAATAATTATTTTAAGAACGTTTGCAAATTGTTGATTTCGTTTCAAGTTATCCGCCACATTTTCAATAAAAATACCCCTTGGATCTTTAGCACTTATTTGCTTTTTTTGGCGAATAAA
>JBBSKR010000046.1:0-21933 GCA_038256135.1 Flavobacteriales bacterium
CTCCATTTGATTGTAAAAATCATCGAGGTACGGATTCTCCACTACATCCTCAAAATGCGCTTCCCACCTATAATGTTTGGATAGTAATCGGGTTAAGGTGGTTTTTCCGGCTCCAATATTTCCAGCAACGGCAATATGCATTTTGAGATAATTTAACGGTTAGTTCTGTAATGAATTCTAACGCACAAGATACAAAGTAAATTAGGCATTAGGAAAAATAGCGGATGAAATACATGTATAAAACAAGCCTCTTAAACTTGTGCCAAGATTAGCATTAAAATGGCTATTTTGGTTTGAAAAACAAACAATTTTCATATTTTTACCCATAATTAAAGAGGAAGGATTTGACTGATTGCAACCTCGGGGCCTTAAACCAGTGTTAAGGTTAAAAATGCTAAAGCAGTTTATTCCAAATTATATTGGGATTCTCTTTTAGAGACTTGTAAACTTCTCCCTGAATACAGTCAAATCCATTACTGTCAAAAATACTGTAATGGCGTACTTATTTACATCAGAATCTGTTAGTGAAGGACATCCGGACAAAGTTGCCGATCAAATCAGCGATGCTCTGTTGGACCATTTTCTGGCCTTTGATCCAGAAAGTAAAGTGGCTTGCGAAACCTTGGTGACTACCGGGCAGGTAGTATTGGCCGGGGAAGTCAAAAGCGACACCTACCTAGATGTGCAGAACATCGCCCGTGACGTCATCAATAAAATAGGATATACAAAAGGGGAGTATCAATTCAGCGGCGATTCGTGTGGTGTGATTTCATTGATTCACGAACAATCCCAGGATATCAACCAAGGGGTGGACAGGGGTTCTAAAGAGGAACAAGGAGCCGGAGATCAGGGTATGATGTTCGGGTATGCAACTAAAGAGACGCTGAACTACATGCCGTTGGCCCTGGACATTTCCCATAAGATTCTCCACACCTTGGCGCAAATGAGAAGGGAAGGAACTGAAATCAGTTACTTACGTCCCGATGCCAAAGCACAGGTCACTTTAGAATATTCAGACGAGAACGTACCACAACGAATCGATACGATTGTGGTATCGACCCAGCACGATGCCTTTGATCAAGATGACGAAAAAATGTTGGCGAAAATAAAATCGGATATTATTTCCATTCTAATCCCAAAAGTAAAGGCACAATTGCCGAAGACTACCCAAAAGTTGTTCGATGACCAAATTAAATATCATATCAATCCTACCGGAAAATTTGTAATCGGTGGTCCGCATGGAGATACTGGATTGACCGGTAGAAAAATTATTGTCGATACTTATGGCGGTAAAGGAGCCCATGGTGGGGGAGCCTTTAGTGGGAAAGACCCCAGCAAGGTAGATCGTAGCGCGGCCTATGCTGCCAGACATGCTGCGAAGAATTTAGTGGCTGCCGGGGTAGCCGATGAAATTTTGGTACAGGTAAGCTATGCCATAGGTGTAGTGGAACCAACCTCCATATACGTAGATACTTATGGTACTTCAAAAGTGTCTTTCTCCAATGGTGAAATTGCTAAAAAAGTCGCGCAACTATTTGATATGCGCCCCTTTGCCATAGAAGAGCGCTTAAAATTAAGGAACCCCATTTATCTGGAAACCGCGGCTTACGGACATATGGGTAAGGAACCTATGACGATTACAAAGGTCTTTGAATCACCATATAATGGTCGTATTGAAAGGGAAGTGGAATTGTTCACCTGGGAAAAGTTGGACATGGTAGCCGAAATCAAAAAGGCTTTTAACCTATAACGTCATTGCAACAGCGTGACGCAATCTGTTGATTTGGAACACGAATTCAACAGTTTGCTTAGTCCCGCAATGACGTTTTCCATTTTTTAATTTCATAACGCAACAAACTTCATTAGCTTTAAGACTTAAAAGTTGTAAGCCATGCCAAAGTTTTCATTGAGACATTTACTATGGGTAGTTTTCCTGGTTTCTGTTATTGGTTCCTGTAGAAAAAACACCAAAGTTGTCAGTGCCGAAGTATCCGATACCTATGTAGCGGATAACTACTCAAAAAAGGAGGTGGATATCCCCATGCGGGATGGGATTTCGCTCCACACTACCATTTATTCCCCAAAGGATACCGCTAAGGAATATCCTATCATTATGCAACGTACCCCATATAGCTCCCAGCCTTATGGCGAAGGAAAGTTTAAGGAAAAAATAGCACCAAACATTCATATGATGCAAGATGGGTATATAGTGGTGTATCAGGATGTACGAGGACGATGGTTGAGCGAGGGCCATTATGAAAATATGCGTGCCTATATCCCGAATAAAACAAGCGATCAAGATGTGGATGAAAGTTCGGATACCTATGATACTATTGATTGGCTCGTTAACAACGTAGAAAATAACAATGGCAATGTTGGTATTTGGGGCATCTCCTACCCGGGTTTTTACTCCACTTATGCCGTGGTGGATGCGCACCCTGCATTAAAAGCGGCTTCCCCACAGGCGAGCATTGCCGATTTCTTTTTTGACGATTTTCACCATAATGGCGCCTATTTATTGAGTTATTTTCGAGCAACTTCCTTGTTTGGAACACCACGCCCCAATAACGACCAGCCTATAGACACTGCCTGGTATCAGTTACCGGAATTACCCACCGAAGATCAATACCAGTTCTTTTTGGATGAAGGTCCGCTAAAGAATTTGGACCGTTTTTTTAAATACGAAACGGCAGATACCCCACGTATGGCGAAAGACGGTGTCACCGATGATTATTTCTGGAACGAATTAAAGGAACATCCCAACTACGATGAGCTTTGGCAAAGTAGGGGATTGATACAACATTTAAAAAATGTAAAACCTACTGTTGCTACCATGGTTGTTGGGGGTGAGTTCGATGCCGAGGATCTCTACGGACCACTGGAAACCTATAAGAACATTGAAAAGTACAATGCCGATAATTACAACACCTTGGTGTTTGGGCCATGGGACCACGGCGGATGGGCTAGTAGTAGCGGACAAAATATGGTAGGGAACTACTATTTTGGGGATTCTATTTCCGAGTTTTTCCAAGAGAAGATAGAGACCAAGTTCTTTGATCATTTCCTAAAAGGGAACGGTGATAAAAATAGTGGTCTGCCCGAAGCGTACGTTTTTGATTCCGGTAAAAAGGAATGGAAAACCTATGATGCTTGGCCGCCCCAAGGGATGTCGAAAAAGAACATGTATCTATCCGCTGATCAAGAGTTGACTGCGGTACAAAAAGAGGTAAAGGGCATTCAGTTCATTAGTGATGTAAAAAAACCGGTACCGTATTCCGAGGATATCAAGACGGTATTTACCCCAAGAAAATACATGACCGATGATCAGCGTTTTGCTGCACGTCGCACTGATGTATTGGTTTTTGAAACCGATGTCCTAGAAAACGACCTCACCTTGGCTGGGGATATTTTGGCAAAATTGAAAGTAGCAACAACAGGAACGGCTGCCGACTGGATCGTAAAGATCATAGATGTACACCCGCCCGATGAACCTGATAATAAAGGCATGCAAGACCATCTTAAAATGAGCAACTACCATTTAATGGTGCGTAGTGAAGTGTTGCGGGGCCGGTTTAGAAACAGCTTCTCCGATCCAGAGCCTTTTGTGCCCAACCAAAAAACCGGCGTTACTATTAAATTGCAAGACGTTTTCCATACCATTAAAAAAGGACACAAATTACAGGTACAGGTGCAAAGTACGTGGTTTCCGCTTATCGACTTAAACCCGCAAACCTATGTGGAGAATATTTTTGAAGCGGATGCGGCCGACTTTAAAACCCAAACTCATACGGTCTTTACCGATTCTAGTATTGAGTTTTCGGTGGTGGAGTAGTATTTTAAAAGTGGGATGTATTGAATACCTATATTTAATTGTTAGCCGTAATAAAAAATGATACTTATAGACAAACCATATATTTCAGATTTTCTAATTAGAACTATTAAAGAAAATAATTTTGAAATTATTTCTACTTTAGAAGCGAGGTCATTGATTAATGATGATTCCATGAATTGGATTTCTGAAAAGGATGCGAAAAATAAATTAATAAACAGCCCAAATCCACTTATTTATACAAATTCTGAGAATTCGTTATCATGGATTTTCAACAATCTAAAAGCAACCAACTTACCTAACCAAATTAGATTATTTAAAGACAAACTCAAATTTAGAGAACTGACCAAAGATTTGTTTCCTAATTTCCTGTTTAGAAAAATTAAGATAGATGAAATTGAAACCTTAGATATAAATGAATTAAAACTCCCATTTGTTATTAAGCCTTCATTAGGGTTTTTTAGTATTGGAGTGCATATCGTGAATAACAAGTCCGATTGGTATGCTGCTCAAAAAGAATTAAATTATGATAATCTAAAAAGCATTTACCCTAAAGAAGTGATGGATGCTTCTACTTTTATTATAGAAGATTATATAGAAGGAGAAGAATTTGCCATAGATGCCTATTTTAATAATGATGGAGAAGTAGTTATTCTTAATATTCTACATCATAAGTTTTCTTCAAGTACTGATGTAAGTGACAGGGTTTATTCCACTTCACAAAAAATAATTCGTAAGTACAAAGAAAGTGTTGAAGGGTTTTTGAAACCCATAGGAAAAAAAGCGGATTTGAAGAACTTTCCTTTACATGTAGAGGTTAGAATTGATAAAAAAGGAGTAATAAAACCAATAGAAATAAACCCGCAACGATTTGGTGGTTGGTGTACGACCGGCGATCTTTCGTGGTATGCATTTAAGTTTAATTCATACCAATATTTCATTCAAAATAAAAAACCGAATTGGGATGAAATTTTCAAAAACAAAAAAGATGAAATTTATAGCATAATTTTATTAAACAATAATTCAGGTTTTAAACCATCAGAAATTACTCATTTTGATTTTGATATGCTTAAACAAGATTTAGAAAATGTATTGGTTGTCAGAAAATTGGATTTTAACAAATATCCTGCATTTGGATTCTTATTTACTGAACCAAGTGAAGGGAATGAAAGAGAACTAAAAGAAATACTAAATTCTGATTTAAGTAAATATATTGGAAATTGAAAGTACCAAGGCTAACAAAAAAAAATATAGCGCATTTGGCAGTTTTTGCTTTCAATGAAAATGATATTAATAATTTAACAACGGAGTAAATTGAAGATGCGGAGCGTTAAAATACCACACGCATCATTTTCAAGCCATTGTGGAGTATTCATAGTTAATTTGAAAAATCATGAGGAATTTTAATATTATTTTCAGCTTTCTATTTTTAATATCCTATTCTGCAAATGGGCAATGGACGAACCGATATCCAAAAGTGGATGGATACGGGCATCATGTATATTTAGAAGGATATGAGTTGCCTGTCTTAAATTCAGGCCCTACCGGTCCTGCCCCATCTCCTTCAAATGATCAAGTCGTTTTTTCAGCTAAAGGGTGGCTATGGGTGATGAATATTAGAACATCAGAAGCAAAAAGGATAACTTTTTCTTCTGATATCGATTCCAGCCCTAATTGGTCACCAGATGGAAATAAAATTGTATTCGTTAGAGACAATAGTGTTGACACTCAAATTGTACTTCTAGACTTAAATTCTAAAAGTGAAACTATTCTGGTCAACTCAGATGGTTTAGACCTAGATCCCATTTTTTCAACAAATGGTAACGTTGTTTATTACTCATCTGCAAAAAACGGATCATTTGACCTTTGGAAAATAAATCTTACCTCATTGGAGAGTACCATTTTAACTCAAGAAAATAGCCTAGAGCGTATTCCTGTACCCACCTCAAACGATAATCATATTGTTTACCTTCATAAAAAAGGATTTTCCTACGATGCCATAAAATTGTTGGATATAGAAAACGACACTTCCTCCACTTTAGTAGAAGAGAATTTTGCATCTCAAGCCTCTTTTTCACTATCACGAGATAACAAAATATTGGCCTATACATGGCCCAACGGGGATGATTATGAGCTTCGCTTATTAAATATTTCAATTCCAGAAAGCAAAATGCTTCTCACCAAAAGTGAAGGGCTCCCTTTAACGCCTAAGTTTAGTTCTGATGGTCAATGGATTTATTACGCTGAAAACAATAAGGATCAAACTTCAGAAATGAAAAGAATATCTATACATGGAGGTTCCCCTGAGTTACTATCAATCAAGAAATGGGATTGGGGCGCTGCAACTGGAAAACTAAAAATCATCAGTCGCGTTGATGGAAAAACGGAAGCGGTTAGAATGAGCATTATTGATAAAAATGGACATCCAATCATTCCGAATTCAGGTGTTATACATTCCGAAGGACAAAATGGAATCGTTTTTTTCTATTCCCCCGGAGAAATTGAAGTAGAAGCTCCACTTGGCACACTAACTATTATGGCTGTGCATGGTTTTTCTACTACTAAACAAGTGCAAGAAGTTAAATTAGAGGAAGGTTATACCGCTGCGGAAGTGGATTTAAATACGATATGGGATGCAAATAAGGCTGGTTGGTATGCTGCCGACAACCATTTTCATCTAAATTACGGAGGAACTAATCGATTAGATCCAGAGGATATTCTGTTAGACCTCCAAGCAGAAGAAATAGATATAGCCTTTCCATTGGTAGCTAATCTTGGAAATCGATTTCTTGAAAAAGACCTTTTGGATTATAAAAATGACGACCTACCAATTATATTGTTTGGACAAGAGATACGTTCGCATTTTTTAGGTCATTTGAATTTAATTGGAACTCAAGAGTTATACTGGCCTTGGGTGTGGGGGCCAAGCTATGACATTTATGGGGCAGATGATAGGCTTAATGCCGAACCTCTTCGGTTTGCCCGTAAACAAGGTGGACTAGGCGGCTATGTTCATCCTGTTTCTATAAGAGATCCATTTAAGGAAGGTGGTGCTAGTTCCGTACCCATTTCATTAGTGGCCGATGCTGTGATGGGGGAAGTAGATATATTAGAATTGGGATGTCTATGGACAGATGAAATTGGTACCGCCTCGTTATGGCACGAATTTCTTAACCTCGGTATCCCAATTGCCTTATCGGCAGGTAGTGATGTAATGAACAATCTTTATAGAACTATGGCGATTGGTGCAACAAGGATATATGTAAAACCAGAGGGAAAGTTAACTGTTGATAATTATCTAAAAGCACTAAAAAAAGGTAAGAGTTTTGCAAGCAATGGCCCACAGATTCTGTTCTCAGTGGAAGATTCTGAAGTCGGTGACGTTATCAAATCGAAAAACGAGAAAGCTAATTGGAACCTACAAGTTCATTCTCCCATTTCATATGAAAAGGTAGAAATATTCGTAAATGGAGATGTGGTTTGGATGCAAAATAGTAAGCATGGTAACAGCGAAACCTACAGCGGCTCTATTGAAATTCCGAAAGGAGGATGGGTAACGGCAAGAGTTTCCGGAGGTAAGTCTGAATGGCCAATGATGGACAGTTATCCATTTGCAGAGAGTTCACCGATATGGTTTGATGAAATCGGTAGCACTACACCCAATGCTAAGATTGATGCCGCAAATAAGCTTATCAAAATATTGGATATATCAGAACAGCGAATGAAACGAGGTTACGGCGAAAATCAAACCCCTAATTTAAATGACCATTTTTCAAAGGCAAGGGAAAAATTAGTTGGAATTTTGGATGAAGACAAGAAATAAGGTACCATGAAACAATTCACAAATAAGGCTATATGTAAGTGCTCGTTCTCGCTTCTTCTTAAAATTCCTACAGAATTTTAAGATTGGTATTTCCTTGAAAAGTGAAGTGTTAACTAACGTAACTACTTAAAGACGATAGAGTTGCATTATATGGCGGAAACTTTCACCTTGTGAAACGTTCATATGGATTAGAAAAAAGGAATTTTAAATTAAAGATGAAAATAAAAATTTGCTTAATTCAGGATAGCCCAGTTTTCTTTGATAAAGAGAAAACGATTGATAAAGTGGAACAACTTACCAAAAAGTACGCAAAACAAGGTTGCCAATTGGTTGTTTTTCCTGAATCATTTATACCTGGTTATCCAAGAGGATTTTCGTTTGGCGCAAAAATAGGTAGTAGAACAAATGAAGGTAGAAATCTATATTCAGAGTATTACAAAAACAGTATTGATATAGAAAGTGACGATTTGAAAAGGCTTGAAAAGCTATCCAAATCGGAAAATGTCTATTTGGTAATTGGAGTCACGGAAAAGGAAAAGACAAATGGGAGTTTACACTGTTCAATGCTATACATTTCTCCAACGGATGGTTTAATTGGGGGTACATAGAAAAATTAAACCAACAGGAACGGAAAGAATTGTTTGGAGCGAGGCTGATGGTAAATCTTTAGTTACTTTCCAAACTAAAATCGGAAAATTGGGCGGACTTATTATCTGCTGGGAAAACTATATGCCTTTGGCAAGAATGGCTATGTATAAATGGGGTGTTGAAATTTACATTGCACCAACAGCAGACTCAAGGGAAGAATGGACTTCTACCATGCAGCATATTGCTTTGGAGGGCAGATGTTTTGTGTTAGGGTGTAATCAGTTTTTTACAAAATCGATGTATCCAGACAAATACCAAGGTTTAGTTCAAGACGAACCAGAAAACCTTTGTCCTGGAGGTAGTGTTATTGTTTCTCCTATGGGAAAAATAGTAGCAGGTCCCTTATTTGGTGAAGCCGGTGCTTTGATCTCAGTAGTAGATTTAGAAAATATCAATTTAAGTAAGTTAGATTTTGATGTCATAGGCCATTATTCAAGAAATGATATTTTTACATTTAATGTATTGAACCAGCCTAAAATCAAAAAAGAAAAAAAACCACACAAAGAGGTATAAGAATATAGCAGGTTTTGAGCAGTTGAAGTCCGCTTCAAAATCATTTTGGTTAGATTTGGGATTCGCTTGCAATTGGCTACTATACCTACGAAAATCTTTATGCTCAATAAAAGAGGATACAGTATAATAGGGGTTTTTTAAACACAAATAGAATGATTGTTCAGAGAGTATTATTACTATTATTTATCCTAATTTCAATGAATATATTTTCCCAAAATAAGAGAGTCAGAGATTATGGTATTGAGATAGGGATATTAAAAACGGGGAAATACAATTCCATTACAGACGTAAAGGGTGTTAAGGTTGGACATACAACGGTCATAGAAGGAGATAGCATTAGAACAGGGGTTACAGCAATTTTACCTCATTCTGGAAATATATTTCAAATGAAGGTTCCAGCCGCTATTTATTTAGGAAATGGCTTTGGAAAATTGGCTGGTTATAGTCAAGTAAAGGAATTGGGCAATATTGAAACCCCTATAATTTTAACAAACACGTTAAGTGTCCCCGCCGCTTCAAATGCATTAATTACCTATACGCTAGCACAAAAAGGAAATGAAAATATTCATTCCGTTAATTCAATTGTTGGAGAAACGAATGATGGATGGCTTAATGATATACGAGGTAGGCACATTAATGAAAAACATGTTTTAGATGCAATTCACAATTCTAAAGGTGGAGTAATTGAAGAAGGAAATGTAGGTGCAGGAACAGGAACCAGTTGTTTTGAATATAAAGGAGGCATAGGAACATCCTCCCGTGTTGTACCAAAAAAACTAGGAGGTTATACGGTCGGTGTATTGGTGCAAACTAACTTTGGTGGTGTGCTTCAAATAAATGGGGTTCCAATAGCTAAAGAATTGGACAATTACCCTCGAAGTTATACCTACGATGTTGATGGATCATGTATGATTGTAGTAATGACCGACGCTCCACTTAGTTCTAGAAATTTGGAAAGACTTGCTAAAAGGGCAATGATGGGACTAGCCAAAACAGGGGGTATTGCGTCAAACGGCAGTGGTGACTATGTTATTGCGGTATCGACTTCCAAGGATAATTTTATTCCACACCACAATGAATCATTATTTATCAAAAACGAGGAATTGGAAAATGGAGCGATTACACCGCTATTCTTAGCGGTAATAGAAGCAACTGAAGAAGCCATTCTAAATTCGCTATTTGCAGCAAAAACAATGACTGGTAGAGAAAACCATACAAGGGAAGCAATTCCTATTGATGGGGTTATTGAAATAATGAAAAAATACAACGGAATTATTACAAATAAGTAGTGATGGGTATAATCCCGGGTACAAAACAGGGTATTTCATTTAGAGGTTCGCTCTAATTAGCAAAGACCGTCAAATAGAGTAGCACGCGATAGTAAAAGGCAGCCTTTTGGCTTTGAAGATGGATACGTTGAAAAATAACAATTCGCTATATGTTACCTTGCCGATAGGCAGGTTGTAAAAGTTAACGACTTTTTTGACCTCACGTTTAATATAAGCCCGTTGGCTCCTTTCATAAAGAAAACTAGCTTATCAGAATAATATCATAACCATATTCGCAACCCAAATAATATAATTTTCCAAAATCATTAGGTTTTTAAATTCGTCTACCCTTATATTTGTCATTCAAAGTTCAAACACATATTGATTAGTTATCAAGAAAGGTGGAGGGATTAGACCCTTTGAAACCTTAGCAACCCTTGGTTCTCCCGAATGTTATCGGGACCAAGAAGGTGCTACATTCTACCCTTAGGGGAAGGATAACCGTCATCGAATTTTCTTCGATCTCACTTTCTTATAACTTTTTTGATTTTACCTACCCGCAACGTCGGCTGGTTAGGGCCTGCCTGCGGGTAGGAAGTTTTGGCCTTTTTAATCATTTTTCCTCCCTGAGCGAAGTCGAAGGGCTAATTATTAAAAAAACAAAATCATGAGTGATCAAAAATTAGCAACAAACGCCTTACACGCCGGGCATGACACCACCTTGAATGGCGGTACTAGGGCCGTGCCTATTTACCAAACCACTTCCTATGTTTTTAGGGATACGGACCATGCCGCCAAATTATTTTCATTGGGCGAGTTAGGGTTTATCTATACCCGCTTGAACAATCCTACCAATCAAATATTACAGGATCGTCTGGCAGCTGTAGAAGGTGGCGTAGGAGCCGTGGTATTCGCGTCAGGAACAGCAGCGATTTCTACAGGTTTATTAACCTTGTTAAAAGCCGGGGACCATATCGTGGCGTCGAGCAGTTTGTATGGGGGAACCTTTAACCTGTTAAATGTAACCCTACCAAGATTGGGTATTACCACCACCTTTGTAGATGCCTCCAACCCCGAAAATTTTGGGTCCGCAGTACAGGAAAATACAAAGGTCATATTTGTGGAGTCCTTAGGGAACCCAAAATTAGATGTTTTGGACTTAAAAGCCATTTCCAAACAAGCAAAAGCGGCACAAGTGCCGTTTATCGTGGATAACACGGTAGCGACACCGGCTTTATTAAACCCTATTGAACATGGAGCGAACTTGGTCATACATTCCTTGACGAAATATATTGGCGGACAGGGAACTTCTTTGGGCGGTGCCATTATCGATGCCGGAACCTTTGACTGGACCAATGGAAAATTCCCGGAGTTTACGGAACCATCCGCAGGATATCATGGTCTGGTCTATAGCGAAACTTTGGGAGCTGCAGCTTTTACCTTCAAATTGATTTTGGAGGGCTTGCGGGATTATGGCGGAGCCTTGAGTCCGTTCAATGCTTTTCAAATCATACAAGGCTTGGAAACCCTACCAGTACGAATAAAACAACACAGCGTCAATGCTTTGGAGTTGGCTACCTGGTTAGAAGGCAGGGATGAGTTGGCTTGGGTGAATTATCCAGGATTGAAAAGCAACGAATACTATGACTTGGCACAGGAATATTTACCGAAAGGACAAAGCGGATTGGTTACTTTTGGGGTAAAGGGAGGCTTTGAAGCCGCCAAAAAATTAACGGATGCCACCAAAATATTTTCCTTATTGGCGAATATTGGCGATACCAAGTCCTTGATTATCCATCCGGCGAGTACCACACACCAGCAGTTGACCGTCGAGCAGCAGGAAGGCGCAGGGGTGGGTCAGGATTTAATCCGTTTGTCCGTAGGTTTGGAAGATATGGAAGATTTAAAAGCAGATTTGGAACAGGCTTTTGCCGCTATTGACCAGGCCGTTTCAGTATAAAATGTCACATAAGCTACGCCCAGTGACCGTTTAATAAGATTAAACTGGATTGTTGAGCGTAGCCGAAACCAAAAATTTAATTTTAGCATCTTATGCTACAGCAATTACAGATAAAAAAGTACACCACCCTAAGTGGTATCACCCAAGATATTCAATTATCATTTCAGGTCTTTGGGTTGGAACTCCATACCGCACCCATCATTTTAGTCAACCATGCCCTAACCGGGAATTCCAACGTGACCGGGGAAAATGGTTGGTGGTCGTCATTGATCGGTGAGGAAAAATGCATCGATACGCAGAAATATACCATTCTGGCTTTCAATATTCCCGGAAACGGTTATGATAAATTCATTATTGAAAATTACAAGGATTTTGTGGCCGGCGATGTGGCTCGATTATTTTTATTGGGATTGGAACAACTGAAAGTTAATCGTTTATTCGCTATTATTGGTGGTTCATTGGGTGGCGGTATAGCATGGGAAATGGCCGCGCAAAGGCCATATCTTGCGGAACATCTGATTCCGGTAGCATCCGATTGGAAATCGACCGATTGGCTCATTGCCAACTGCCAGATACAGGAGCAGTTTTTGGTGAATTCCAAACAGCCCGTACATGATGCCCGTATGCACGCCATGTTATGTTATCGCACACCGGCATCGTTCAAGGAGCGTTTTAAAAGAAGTACGAATGCCGAGCTCAAGGTCTTTAACGTAGAAAGCTGGTTGATGCACCATGGGGACAAGCTGCAGGAACGGTTTCAGTTATCGGCCTATAAATTAATGAACCAATTGTTGAAAACGATTGATGTCACTAGGGATGGCGAAGAGAATTTCATCAAACTGCAAAATAGCGATACGAACATCCATATCATTGGGGTAGATTCTGATATGTTCTTTACCGCCCAAGAGAATAAGGACACCTTTAAGCAATTGGCCCAGGCCAAAAGCAATGTCACCTATGGTGAGGTACAGTCCCTACATGGTCATGATGCCTTTTTGATAGAGTTCGACCAAATGGAAAAGCTCCTTACCGGTATTTTCAATACCAATGGGAATATCAAAAAAATCAAGATTTTAAAATTCGGTGGTAAATCATTGAGTAATGGGGAAGGCTTGGAGCGCGTGTTGGACATTATAGCCACTAAAGTGAAGAATAAACAGAATATTGCCATTGTACTTTCCGCAAGGGAAAAGGCGACGGATCACTTAGAGGAAATTTTGGAGAAGGCCGCAAAAGGTAAGGAGTACAAGCAGGATTTTGAGGCATTGGAAAAATACCAAAAGCATACCTATACCAATGTCAACTTATCGGCTGAGTTTAAAGGCTTGGCCAAATTATATGAAGGCGTTTCCTTGTTAGGGGATTATAGTGCCAAAATAAAAGATGAGGTTTTGGCGTATGGTGAGCTTATAGCTGCCAAATTGGTGACTAAACTGCTAATTGGCAAAGGGATAAAAGCCAAATTAGTGGATACTCGAGAGGTGATTAAAACCGATGCCAACTTTGGTGATGCCAAAGTATTGGAAGCAGAATCAAAAGAAAAGGTTTTACTCAAGTTTTCTGAATTACCAAAAGATACGATCGCTGTCGTTACCGGGTTTATCGCTTCCACTTTGGACGGTGAAACGACCACTTTAGGTAGAAATGGTAGCAATTATTCCGCAGCCTTATTGGCAAATTTTTTAGATGCCGAAGAATTACAGAACTATACCCATGTAGATGGTATTTATACCGCTAACCCCGATTATGTACCGGAAGCCCAAAGACTATCCAATCTTTCCTATGCCGAAGCCAATGAACTAGCGAATTTCGGAACTACCATTTTACACGCCAAGACCATTATTCCACTGATTGAAAAGAACATCCCGTTGCGTATCCTGAATACGTATAATGATGATATTGAAGGAACTTTGATCAGTGCCAAATCTAGCAAAGAGGGAATTAAATCCCTTTCCGTAATCGAGGATGTGGCCATGATCAATATAGAGGGAAGGGGACTCCTGGGCAAGGTTGGTGTGGATGCACGTATTTTTAAGGCTTTGCAAGCCAGTAATATCAGTGTGAGTATTGTATCGCAAGGTTCTTCGGAAAGGGGAATCGGTTTTGTAGTTAAAAAGGATAAGGCAAAACGTGCCAAATTGGCTTTGGAAAATGAATTCAGTCAAGATTTTGATTACCAGGATATCAATGTGATTACGATTATAGACGATGTATCCATAATATCCATTGTGGGTCAGGATCTGAGTACCTTTCACAATCCCTTTAATGCCTTGATCAAAAACCAAATCGTTCCCTTACTGTTCAATAATACGGTATCTGGAAAAAATGTGAGTTTGGTGGTCAAAAAGACCGATTTGTACAAGGCCTTGAATGTGATGCATGGTCAAATATTCGGCATCAGTAAAAAAATCAATATCGTCATTTTTGGTCATGGGAATGTTGGGGGAACTTTGATCGACCAGATATTAAAATCCACCAAAACCATTAAGGCGCGTAAAAGTTTGGACCTGCGCATTTTCGGTATCGCCAATTCCAGAAAACTGCTGCTCGATCATAAGGGTGTCAACAAGAATTGGAAAAATAACCTAAACCTCAAGGGGAATTCCTATGAGCTAAAGGATGTCTTTGAGTTTGCCAAACGGCATCATCTGGAAAACCTTATTGCAATCGATAATACCGCCAGCAGTGATTTTGTGGCTAATTATTTTGAGTTTGTGGAGCGTGGTTTTGATTTGGTTTCCTCCAATAAAATTGCCAACACCCTGCGCTATGATTTCTATCGATTACTTAGGGAAGAATTACAAAAAAACCAAAAGCAATACCTTTATGAGACTAATGTTGGTGCCGGACTCCCGTTAATCGATACGATTAAGTTGCTGCACTTATCCGGAGAAAACATTACTAGGATTAAAGGTGTTTTTTCAGGTTCGTTGAGCTATATTTTCAATACATTTTCTGAGGTGGACAAACCGTTTTCTGCCATTGTAAAGGATGCCATGCGAAAGGGATTTACGGAGCCTGACCCAAGGGAGGACCTTTCGGGTAATGATGTAGGGCGTAAATTATTGATATTGGCCCGTGAGCTGGATTTGCATAATGAATTCGCGGATATCCATATAGAAAACCTTATACCTAAAAAGTTGCAAGATGGGGATGCGGATTTCTTTTTGGGGAATTTAGAGGTGTTGGATACGAAGTTCGATGAAATCAAAAAGAACCAACAGCCAAACCATGTGCTACGCTATGTAGGGGATTTGCACGGGAATTTGCAAAAGGAAAAAGGTGTTTTAGATGTGAAATTGATATCCGTACCGAAAGGAAGTGCCTTAGGACAGGTAAAGGGATCCGATTCCATTATTGAAATATATACGGAATCGTACGGAGAACATCCGTTGGTGATACAAGGTGCAGGAGCAGGTGCAGCGGTAACTGCCAGAGGAGTGTTTGGAGATATATTGCGAATTGCAGAGAAAGGGTGACTTCGGCTACGCTCAGTTACCGAGCTAGGAGAAAATCAGGAAGTTGAAATATGGTGGCTGAAAGTAGCCGAAGCTGAGTTGTGGAAATCGTATAAAAATTTTTAAAAAAGATTAGCTAGCCTACAGTTGTTTGAAATTGAGATAATAAATTTAATGCTGTTGGCTGAGCGTAGCCGAAGCCTAGAATCACGAAAATATGTCAGGATTCATGTATATTTTGGAATGTGCCGATGGAAGCTGTTACACAGGTAGTACAAAAAATCTTGACAAACGGATTAGAGAACACCAAGAAGGCCATGCATCGAATCATACTAGAAAACGATTACCGGTCAAATTAGTATATGTTGAGGAGTACAAAAGAATTGATACGGCATTCTTTAAAGAAAAACCAATACAGGGATGGAGAAGGGAAAAGAAAGAGGCATAAGTTAATGGCCAACTAGATAAATTACCAGGATTAGCAGAATGTACAAATGATTCGCATTACAAATATTACCAGGAAGTGTAAATTCGGCTAAATTCCCTCGCCAAGCTGGAAGAAAATTAGGAATTTGAAATAGGGTGGCTGAGCGTAGCCGAAGCCAAAGAAATGAACAACATGAAAGAGAACAACAATAAATTTGAAACTAACGCCATACGAACGCAGTTAAAACGCACAGAAAACTTGGAGCATTCCGTTCCACTATATCTGACCTCCAGTTTTGTATTTGAGGATGCAGAAGATATGCGTGCCTCTTTTGCGGAGGAAAAGGAACGCAATATCTATTCCAGGTATTCCAATCCCAATTCCTCCGAGTTTATAGAAAAGGTATGTCAGATGGAAGGAGCGGATAACGGATTTGCATTCGCATCGGGGATGGCAGCTGTTTTTTCGACCTTGGCGGCATTGTTGGATAGCGGGGACCATGTGCTATCGGCTAGAAGTATTTTCGGTTCTACACATTCGCTATTTACCAACTTCTTTCCAAAATGGAACATTGACCATACTTATTTTAAGATTGACGAATTGGAAAGCATCGAAAATCTGATAACACCAAACACGAAACTAATCTATGCAGAGACTCCTACCAATCCAGGCGTCGATGTTTTGGATTTGGAGGAATTGGGTAAAATTGCCAAAAGGAATAACCTCATATTGGTCATTGATAATTGTTTTGCCTCTCCCTATTTGCAACAGCCTATTAAATTCGGGGCCGATTTGGTCATACATTCAGGAACCAAGTTGATGGACGGCCAGGGAAGGGTATTGGCAGGAATAACCGTTGGTAATTCAGAATTGATGGATAAAGTGTATCGATTTTCCCGTATTACAGGTCCGGCATTATCGCCCTTTAATGCTTGGGTACTTTCCAAGAGTTTGGAAACCTTGGCGGTACGCGTAGACAGACATTGTGAAAATGCCCTGAAATTAGCGGAATATCTGGAAGGGAACCAGAAAATCAATTGGGTAAAATATCCGTTCTTGAAATCGCACCCCATGTATGAAGTAGCTAAAAAACAGATGAAGGCCGGGGGTTGTGTGGTCGCTTTTGAAGTCAAAGGCGGTTTGGAAGCCGGTAGAACCTTTTTTGATTCCATCAAATTGTTATCCTTATCGGCCAACTTAGGGGATTCTAGAACTATAGTTACGCATCCTGCATCTACGACCCACAGCAAGTTAAGGGATGAGGAACGTGAAGCAGTAGGAATCTCGGATGGTATGGTCCGAATATCGGTCGGTTTGGAACATATAGATGATATTATTGCCGATATTGAACAGGCGCTGGGTTAAATACTCCATTATAAACTAAGAAACGCCCGGTTTTTGCCGGGCGTTTCCATGTACTATAATAACGCTTATTTCATTAAACTCATGTTGTACGTTGCACTCACGGTGGTAGTTGCTCCAAATAGCTCAACGGTTTCATCTATTTTGTATCGCAGTGACATCTTTGAATCGGTCAGTTCTGTAATCGTAAACCCTACTTCTTCCTCACCTGTACCAAAATAGAGGATATTGCCATCCAATCTCCATTCATTGGATTCAAAAAAGTCTTCTCCAGATTGTTCCTCAGTAGTGGTTTCACCCATTACTGTGGTGGTCACAACGGCAGTGAAGGTACCTTCACTAGTAACAATCTTTGGTTCTTCTGAGAAGTTGACCACCATATCGAAATCTTTACCAACTGCTTTAAATGTGGTAGGGATGGAAGTGCCATCAAAATTGGTATCGGATTTCCCGTCTTTGGTTTCGAATGCGGTCAAGTTCCATGTGCCTATGATCGAAGCTTCGCTTGCGTTTGATATGCCGTCCCCATCTTTTGAGCATGAAGAGAAAACCAAGGTGAATGCAGTAATAATGGATAATAGGAAATACTTTTTCATAATTTGTAATTAAGGTTGAATCCTGCTAACGTTAAAATTGGGAATTAAAGTATATTACCCATATTTTAATATTTGGCTATCTTAGCATCATGCTCTCCAAAAAGACAAAATATGGTTTAAAAGCCTTGGCGTACCTTGGCTCGCAAAAGGATAAAAAACCGGTGCAGATTTCGGAAATTGCCGGGCATGAAAATATTTCCCAAAAGTTTTTGGAAAGTATTTTGCTGAGCCTTCGTAAAACAGGATTTTTAGGTTCTAAGAAAGGAAAAGGAGGGGGCTATTACCTCATTCGGCCGCCGGAGGAGATTTCCATGACCGATGTCATGCGCGTGCTGGAAGGCCCTATTGCCATGGTGCCCTGTGTAAGTCTAAATTTCTATGAAACCTGTGATGATTGTCCGAATGAGCAAAATTGCTCCGTACATAAATTAATGCTTAAAGTACGCGATAGCGCGTTGGAGGTGTATAGAAATAACACCCTTAAGGACATTCTTACCTGAACAACTATTTAATCACATCCATAAATATTGGAACAAAATAGGATACTGCGAAATATCTAATTTTTAGAGCATTTTGTTAATAATCTACTAAATCTATAGGATAATTAAACTTTTTTAGGATTTGAAGCAGTCTACTTTAAAATTATATACTATTTTTGAAAACCCTATTAAATTAGTAGGGTAATAAAATTAAGAATAAAGATGATTGCAGATCAGCTTATTTTAAATAAAAAATCAGCCAAAACCACCTATTCGGAAGATAAGACTTCTGAAAAACCTATTCGCAGTATAGCCAAGGCATTTAGTTGGCGGGTAATAGGAACATTGGATACTTTGATTATTTCCTATTTGCTAACGGGAAAGATAGCCGTTGCCGCATCAATAGCGTCCATCGATTTTGTGACCAAAATGATACTCTACTTTTTTCACGAACGGTTTTGGAACCTAATTAAATGGGGTAAGTAATAACAAAACAAAGTATGGCAATAACAACAGCACAAGTTCAACAACTGAACGTTCAATTTAAGGGAATTGCTCCCGAAGAAATAATCTCGTGGGCAGTTGAACATGGTGACACCCCAGTAGTGACCACCAATTTTAGACCGTATGAAGTAGCCATATTACATGCGGTATCTGAAGTAAGTAAACTTATTCCTGTCATTTGGTGTGATACCGGCTATAATACCCCAAAGACGTATAAACATGCTGAGGAATTGATAACCAGATTAGATTTGAACATAAAATTATATGTACCAAAACAGACGACGGCACATAGGGATGCGGTCATGGGAATTCCACAGATTGATGACCCCAGGCATGCCGAATTTACGGAACAAGTGAAGTTGGAACCTTTCAGAAGGGCCATGTTGGAATTTAAACCGGATGTTTGGTTTACCAATTTAAGAAAGGGGCAGACCGCTTTACGGGATAGCTTGGATATTTTAAGTTTGAGCAAGGACGGCGTTTTAAAAGTGAGTCCGTTTTACCATTGGAACGATACACAGTTGGATACTTATCTGAAGAAATATAAGCTCCCTAACGAGCATACTTATTTTGACCCCACCAAGGTTTTGGCCAATAGAGAGTGTGGCTTACATAGTTAGAATATCATGGTAATGAGTAATAATAGAATTGATTATTAATAATATAAAATGAGTAATACGAGTACAGAATTGGACTTGGCACTTGAGCTTGAGCTTTTAAAGGATACCGCGCATATAAATGCATTGGAGAATGAAGCCATTTACATTATTAGGGAAGTGGCAGCACAATTTGAGAAGCCGGTCCTGTTATTTTCAGGTGGTAAGGATTCCATTACATTGGTGCGTTTGGCTCAAAAGGCCTTTTGGCCGTCAAAAATTCCTTTTCCTTTAATGCATATTGATACCGGGCATAATTTTCCTGAAACAATTGCCTTTAGGGATGCTTTGGTGGAAGAATTAGGACTGGAACTAATCGTTAGAAATGTACAGGACTCCATTGATCAAGGAAAGGTTAAGGAAGAATCCGGAAGGTACTCCAGTAGAAATAGTTTGCAGACGACCACCTTATTGGATGCTATTGAGGAATTTAAGTTCGATGCCTGTATTGGTGGTGCCCGCAGGGATGAAGAGAAAGCTAGGGCCAAGGAACGTATCTTTTCGGTACGTGATGATTTTGGACAGTGGGATGAGCGCAACCAGCGTCCGGAGTTGTTCGATATGTTGAATGGACAAATAGAATTGGGTCAGAACGTTCGAGTTTTCCCAATTTCCAACTGGACAGAGTTGGATGTGTGGTCCTACATCAAAGAAGAACAGATTGAAATTCCATCCATCTATTTTGCCCATAAAAGAAAGGTCTTTTTAAGGGACGGGATGATTTGGTCCCATTCGGACTATGTGTTCCAGGAAGAAGATGAGGAAATCTTGGAAAGAACGGTCCGTTTTCGAACGGTAGGGGATATGAGTTGCACGGCAGCTGTATTCTCCGAAGCAACGGATATTAATGCAGTGGTACAGGAAATTAGGGACTCGACCATATCCGAACGCGGAGCACGTATAGATGACAAACGCTCGGAAGCGGCCATGGAAAAAAGAAAACAACAGGGATACTTTTAGGAGTACGCAGTATTCAGTTGCAGTAGGCAGTTCAAAAAAATCTCAACTGCCAACTGTAACTGCCAACTGAAAACTAAACAAAAAATGGAAGTACTAAAAATAGCAACGGCGGGCAGTGTAGATGATGGTAAGAGTACCTTGATCGGTAGGATCCTATATGATACCAAATCCCTGACCACCGATAAATTGGAGGCGATTGAAAAGACCAGTAAGCAAAAGGGCTATGATTATTTGGATTTCTCCTTGGCAACGGATGGTCTGGTAGCGGAAAGAGAACAGGGAATAACGATTGATGTTGCCCATATCTATTTCTCAACTGAAAAGAAAAGTTACATTATTGCCGATACGCCCGGTCATGTAGAATATACAAGGAACATGGTAACCGGCGCTTCTACCTCACAAGCTGCCATTATCTTGATTGATGCCAGGAAAGGGGTAATCGAGCAAACGAACCGACATTTTTTCATCAATAACTTACTGCGCATTAAAGATGTGGTCGTAGCCATTAATAAGATGGATTTGGTGGATTATTCCGAGGAAACCTATAATGCCATAAAGGACGATTTTGAACAATTGATGGCCAAGCGCGATTATCAAGATCAAAAAATAACCTTTGTTCCTGTAAGTGCCTTAAAGGGCGATAATGTAGTGAACAAGTCCGATAAAACTCCTTGGTACGAAGGCCAATCTTTATTGGAGCATTTTGAAGCCTTGGATAGAAAGGATATTTTTAATGTAGGAACGCCACGTTTTCCGGTGCAATATGTCATCCGCCCCAAAACGGAGGAGCATCATGATTTTAGGGGATTTGCCGGTAAGGTCTACGGAGGGGAATTGAGCGTTGGTGATGAGGTGGTTGCGCTTCCTTCCCAGACCCGCTCTAGAATAAAGGATATTTATTTCTATAACAAGAAATATAGAACGGCCTCCAGAAGGTCCTCGGTGACCATCACTTTGGAAGATGAAATCAATTTGAGTAGGGGCGATATGTTGGTGAAAGTGGGGGATTTGCCTACCATTGATAAAGAGTTCAAGGCTACCATATCTTGGATGGATTCCACACCCTTAGCGGCAGGCAACAAGTATGTTGTGCAGCACGGAGTCAACAAAGTGTTGGCCAAAGTGGAACGTATACACCATAAGATAGCACCCGATTATTCTGGTGTGGATGCGGAAACTGATTCGCTTGGAATGAATGATATCGCAAAAGTAAGTTTCCGTTTGAACAAACCTATATTTTATGATGCTTTCAAGAACCATAGGACCAACGGCTCGTTTATATTAATTGATACCCAATCCAATAGTACCGTAGGGGCAGGTTTTATAAGTTAGAATCCCCCTTGCCCCCAAAGGGGATTAGATAATGATTTTAGTGTGTGATATTAAAATGCTGTCAATAAGAAAAGATATAATTAAGAATTAATAAAAAATAACCGTAAAAAGCTCCTCC
>JBBSKR010000047.1:0-21756 GCA_038256135.1 Flavobacteriales bacterium
GAGATATCATTTTAGCCTCAAAAAATTCTATGACGAAGAAAAAGGGGCTTTGACGAATGATAGTTGGAAAGATCATATCTACTATAGATTAGCAGAGGCTTATTTGTTAGGTTCTGAAGCACATTGGAGATTGGGTGATAACGCTCAAGCGTTAACATACATTAATGCCATTAGAAGAAGGGCATTTGGTGTCAATGATGCATCTTATGATTTTACAAGTTATGATTTAGACACTTATTTAGAGGAGTCTGCCAGGGAATTGGCATTGGAAGGCGCAAGCAGATGGTTTTTGTTAAAACGTTTAGGGCTTTTGGTAGAACGCCAAAATTTACATTACAGGTACGGTTCCAATAGCACAAATATTGTAGAAGAACCTATGCAACCATATATGGTAAATATGCCTATACCACAGTCTTTTATTGATCAATCGGGTGGAGTATATCCGCAGAATGAGGGCTATTAAAAATAGTATTTGAGTTAGTTTTATTTAGAGGCTGGAATCAAAGGAAAGATTGAAACCAGCTTCTATTTTTCTATTTAAAAATGTATTTATGAATGTATCGATAAAAAGTGGCTTTGTACTTGTTGGTTTCTTGGTTTCATCCTTTTTTTTTGAAATAAATGGGCAGATCCAAATTCAGAATGTAAACGGAAGAGCTATTCAAACCTTAAATGGTAATTGGCAATTTATTTTGGATCCTTATAAAATGGGATACCTGGACTATAGGCAAATGCCTTTTGATGAAAGTAAATCTGGAAAGGGAGGGTTTTATGACAACCTTACCAATATCGATAAAACTAAACGGGCAGAGTACGATTTTAATTACGAACCTTCCATGGCCATTCCCGGCGATTGGAATTCACAATATGAAAATTTAGAATTCTACGAAGGGATCTTATGGTATAGAAGACTATTTAAAGTTGATTTAAATAAAGATAAAAGATACTTTGTCCATTTTGGTGCGGTTAATTATGAAAGTCACATCTACTTGAATGGTAAAAAGTTAGGCGTAAACAAAGGAGGGTTTACACCTTTTCAATTCGAAGTCACCGATAAATTGGTAGAAGGGGAGAACTTTTTAGTAGTTATGGCAGACAACACACGAAAACGAGATGAAATACCAACCATAAATACAGATTGGTGGAATTATGGAGGTATCACCAGAGATGTCAACCTGGTAGAAATGCCCAAGACCTTCATTAACGACTACAAAATACAGTTGGCTAAAAATGACGTTCAAACTATAAAAGGCCATATTCAGTTGGAAGGTGCGCCTGCAAAGGAGACAGTACGCTTACAAATACCAGAATTGAAAATTGACAAAGCCTTAATTCCAGACAACGAAGGAATGGTTTCCTTTGAAATACCGGTTAAAAGGGTGCAATTATGGAGTCCGGAATCTCCAAAATTATATGAGGTTCAAATCACGTCTGTGCAAGATAAGGTTGTCGATAAAATTGGTTTTAGAACCATAGAAACTGTGGGCAAGAATATTCTCTTGAATGATAAATCCATTTTCTTGAAAGGTATTGCCATTCACGACGAAAATCCCTTGATCAAGGGTCGTTTAAGAACGGAAGGTGACATGAGGATGATGCTTACCTGGGCAAAGGAAATGGGCTGTAATTATGTGAGATTGGCCCATTACACCCATAATGAAACCATGCTTAGATTGGCCGATGAAATGGGGTTGCTGGTGTGGGCCGAAGTTCCTGTTTATTGGACTATTTCATGGACAAATCCTGAAACTTATAAAAATGCCGAAAATCAATTAACCGTTGGTATTGAACGCGACAAAAACAGGGCGAGTGTTATCATTTGGTCCGTTGGGAATGAAACTCCGGTTACAGAGCCTAGGAATGTCTTTATGGGCAATTTAGTGGATAAAGTAAGAACTCTTGATGATACAAGATTAGTGGCTGCAGCATTGGAAGTAGAGCGCGAAGGGTTTACTGTTACCGTTGATGATCCTTTAGGCGAAAAATTGGATTTGGCCAGTTTTAATCAATACGGTGGCTGGTATTGGTCAGAACCAAAGGAATTACCAAAATATACTTTTGACATCAAGTTTGATAAACCAGTGGTTATTTCTGAATTTGGGGCTGGTGCGCTTGCCGGTTTTCATGCCGATGAGGATACCATGTGGAGCGAAGAATACCAAGAGTTAATATACATTAATCAACTGGAAATGTTGGATAAGATTGATGGATTAAGGGGCATGACCCCTTGGATTTTGGCTGACTTTAGGTCTCCACGGAGGCAGAATCCGGTCTATCAAGACTTTTGGAATAGAAAGGGGTTAATTTCAAATACGGGAGTTAAAAAGAAAGCCTATTATATCCTTAAAGAGTATTACAAAAACAAAAAAGTCGATTAGGTTTTTTCAAATTCAAGTATATGATAAAAGGAGTTTTAATCATTTTCCTTTTTATTGGTATCTCGTGTGGATCAAAAAGGTCCAAGGAATCCGTTTCAAAAGAACCGATTCAAAACGTCGAAACGCGCGTGAAAGATGAAAAAACGCCCATTAGCCCAATGTTGGTAGGTACCAATGTTTGGTATATAGACCCAAGTGAACAAGTATGGAATTTAACTGCCAAGGCTGGGGTAACTTCCATTCGTATTGGGGGGCACAAATATGATGATGAAATACCGAGCAAGGCCCAACTGGTAGATTGGGTCACTAGAATTCAGGCAATAGGAGCCGAGCCAATATTTCAGGTTTCCCAATATGAATCCTCTAAAGCTGCTGCTGAACTTGTAAAATATTTTAATGTCGATTTGGTTACCGGAAAGGCTATAAAGTATTGGAACATAGGTAATGAACCTTGGTTGCAAAATAATAAGCCAGAACTTTCTACGGTGGGTACAATGGTTGAGAAGTATTTTAAACCTCATTCAAGGGCTATGAAAGCTGTAGACCCTTCTATAAAAATTTACGGCCCTGATTTTTGTTATTATATAGATGATGCGATGAATGACCTTTTTGGTGGTAAAAATGATATCTCAGGGAAAATACCTGGCAAAAGTTATTATTATGCCGATGGAATTTCTTGGCACCGGTATCCCCAAGATGAAAGTATGGATTTGGCTTACGATGGTATCGAAGATTTTAGGAGTGCTATTGAAAAGTCTAGAAAATTGGCCGATAAGGTAAATTTTTTACACAAAAGAACAGGAGATGACGCTATAGGTTGGGGTATTGGGGAGTATAATGCCAAAGGTGGCAAACAAGTACATACCTGGAAAAATGGTCAAATGTTCGCAGGAATATTGGGCTTGTCCATGAAATACGGTGCAACCTATGCCACAAGTTGGAGTATGTTCGAAAATGGAGGTGGCAGAAGAGGTACTGACTTTAGCTTTATAGATGGCGAAAAAATGACACCAAGACCTTCGTATCGGCACATGGAAATGGTAGCCAAAAACTTTAGCGGTTTTTACGTTGATGGTAAATCCTCTTTGAGCGACATCTTAATTTTTGGCTCGGTTGATGGAAATAAATTAGCTATAATGGTCATGAATAGGGGTATAGATTCGGTAGCATACGATCTTGGTTTAAACTATGCTAATCAACCAAGCGGTTCAAATTCAGTGAAACTAATGGTAAATGCTCAAAGTAATCAGGAATATTCAGGAACCATTGGTGCATTGGCTACACAGACCTTGGTATTTGAAGGTGATGAGGTTTTAAAGATTGAATATTCCAATGAAAATTTTGAAAATCAAACACCTCCAACGCAAAGTAAGCTAATGGTTCTTGGAGAATAGAAATTAACATTAAACAAAAAAAGAAATGATAAAGAAACTCTTAACCCTAATTGGATTGATGCTTATCATAAGTATTTCATGTAGCGAAGACAGTATTGTAATTATTGACGGAGACGATGTAATGGAAGAGCCAGTTGAGGAGGAAGAAAAACCTACTGGTACAAGTAGTATTGTAATAAGCCCATTGTTAGTGGGTACCAATGCCTGGAGTTTTTCTAGAAATATCACAGATGAAGTATGGAATTTAACAGCTGAAAGTGGTGTTACAAGCATAAGAATTGGTGGGAATGGATACAATAACGACATGCCTTCCAATGCTATATTATTGGATTGGGTTACTAGAATTCAAGCTATGGGCGCAGAACCAATTATGCAGGTATCACAGTTAGAATCTGCCGCTGCCGCTGCCGCATTGGTACAATATTTCAATGTTGATTTAGCAAGTGGAAAAGCGATTAAATACTGGAATATTGGTAATGAGCCATGGTTGTTATTTGGTAGGCCAGCCACTTCTACTTTAGGTGATAGAATAGAACCTTATTTTAAAGAAAGGGCTGCTGCCATGAAAGAAGTAGACCCAACCATAAAAATATATGGCCCTGATTTCGCCTATTATATTGAAGATGCCATTGATGACTTATTTGGTGGAAAAAATAATATAGCGGGGAAAGTGCCTGGGAAGGAGTATTATTATTGTGATGGTCTCGCATGGCACAGGTATCCGCAAGATGAGAGTATAGATTTGGCCTACCAAGGCTTGGAAGATTTCAAAGAGGCCATTATTAAGTCCAAGGCAAAGGTTGATGAGGTCAACGATCAACTTGATCGTACTGGTGAAGAAGCTTTAGGATGGGGGATAGGGGAGTATAATGCAAAGAACGGACCCTTGGTACATACATGGAAAAACGGACAAATGTTTGGCGGCATTTTAGGACTATGTATGCAATACGGAGCAACCTACGCAACCTCCTGGAGTATGTTTGAGAATGGAGGTAATAGGCAAAGTACGGATTATAGTTTTATTGATGGCGTAAATATGACTCCAAGGGCTACATACCGACATATGCAAATGATTGCAGAAAATTTTGGCGGAGGGTATAAGGATGGTAAATCATCAAACAGCAATGTCATTGTATTTGGGTCGCAAGAAGGCGAGAAAATCAGTGTTATGGTCATTAATAGGGCCAATACGGAAACATCCTTTAATTTGAATTTGAATTATACGGATATCGTTTCTAGCGGTACTTCAATCGCGTTGAATATTGATGCAAATAGCGAACTTTCCCATTCTGGAAATATTGAAGCATTGGCTACACACACCTACGTATTTGAGAATGGTAAAATTACGAAAATGGCGTATACCAATACGGACTTTCAGAACGAATCTGCACCTACTGTCACAGAATTATAGCCTTTTCAAAAACATTTCAGGTAAATACAAAAATGCCCTGTATTCAGGATTTTTGTAACACCTGTTCAAATAGTCTAATCTTTAAATTGGCTAAAATTATATAATCCATTTTCCGTCAGGGTGGGAATTTGATATATAGATTACAGAAAAATAAAATAGAATGAAAAAGGAAATTTTAAATTTAGCACAACAGTTCAGGAGCTCATTATTTTTAGGATTAATTGCTGTTTTTTTTAGTACCGTTGTAATGTCCTGTTCAAGTTCAGGTGATGATGTTATAATAATTGATGGTGAGGCACCAACCGTAGATATACCCGAACCTAAACCAGATGCCGCTCCGTCACCTAGTGGAGAATTGAACGCCTTTGGGATAACTTCGGAAATGTCCTCCGGATTTAACCTTGGGAACACATTTGAGAACGGGAATAACACGACTACATTTGTGAGTGTAAAACCAATTATTGATTTATACGCCGGTGTGGGGATGAAGCATATTCGCATTCCTGTTACCTGGATGGATAGATTTTCTGAAAATGATCATTTAGCAGATGAAAACGGAAATATTAATACGAGTAAGCCTAGATTTCAAGAGCTGGTTAAAGTGATCGACTATGCTATTAGTTTAGATATGTATGTGGTATTGAATACCCACCACGAGCACTGGTTGAAGGACTTCTATAATGGTACGGCATCATTCGACACTAAGTTTGGAACACTATGGACAGGCATTGCCAACTATTTTAAAGAGTACCCAGCTAATCTGATTTTTGAAGTACTTAATGAGCCAGAAGGACAATTGGGCGAATGGGGAGGTACTTGGCCTGAACCAACCAATGCTACTGCATTGACATATACAAGGGCGGTCAATAAGGTCGGTTATGATGCTATACGAGCAACCGGAGGCGCCAATGGAACGAGATTAATAATGGTAGGGGTTAATGGCCAAGGAAATGAAAAGATGATTGAAGAGGTATATCCGAATAGGGCTAGTTTGCCAGGAGGAGGTGCAGATAAATATCTGGCCATACAAGTGCATAGTTATAATCCTTGGGCCTTTTGTGGTCAAACCGGAAGTAATGCGGCATTTCCAGGTACAGCGGCTATTGAAACTGCTATTAAAAAGGTAGGCACACATTCTAGATTGCTGAATATACCTGTTAATTATGGCGAATTTGGTGTCGGCCGTGATGGTAATGCTAGCGAAAGGAATACTGATTTGGTCCGTGGGTATTATAAGACATTCAAACGAACCACATTGGGTCAAAATATGTCCTATAGTGTATGGGACGATCGAGGTTGGTTTGGGTTGGTTTCAAATAACGGGGGCACGTGGAGCTTTACCAATAATATTGTCCCATTCATGTTGGATTAAGAGGCTGAAGTTAAACAGGAAATTATTAAATCTGAATTCACTATTCATACCAATAGTCAGATATTTGGATTATAGTTTTTGTGATTACCATTAACCATTTCTAGTGTGCATGTTGCTTCTCATACATAGTGAGCCGTAGTTATTCAAAGCATTCTGAATTTGAAACCTTTAAGACATTTCTTATTGGAATAAAACCAAATTATTGCCGGGATATGTTACATAAAATTACATTAAAGGATTTGTCCCATTTGTCCGGTTTTTCTGTTTCAACCGTATCTAAGGCCTTGGGGAATAGTGCTGAAATTAGTGAGGAAACCAAGATCAAAATTAGGAAGCTATCCAAAGAATATCGCTATATACCCAATGCTTCGGCCAGAAATCTCAAAACAAAAGCAACCAAGACCATTGGGGTAATACTTCCTAATATTTTATCGTCTTTTTTTTCTAAAGTATTAAGTGGACTGGAGCATGAGGTTGCTCGGAGAGGATATATACTTAATGTTTGTATTTCAAATGAATCTATTATAAAGGAAAGGCAGAGTATAGGCTTTTTAAGGGCAGGTGATGTGGATGGTTTAATCATTTCTCTTTCAAAGGAAACACAATTAACTGGCAATATAGAACACTTAAAATCAATAATCGACGATGGACTTCCTGTGGTAATGTTTGATCGTATTTCAACTGAAATACTATGTGATAAAGTGGTTATTAATGATTCTGAAGCATCCTATGAATGTACCGAGTTTCTTTTGCACCGCGGTTGTAGAAACTTTGTTTTTGTATCGCCCATTTGTAAAACGAACGTAGGACTAGCGAGGGCAAAAGGATATAGGGACGCTATACTGAATTTTAAAGACCATAAAGTGACCAGTACGTTCTTTGATTTTGATAATTACGGTGTTTTTAAGGCACGATTCAATGAATTTTTAAGTAAAAATAAAATCGATGCTGTAGTTGCGGCAGATGAGCTTTCAGCAGTTACTGCACAAAATATGATATTAAACAAAGGTTTCAAAATACCACAGGATATTTCTGTAATCGGTTTTACCAACGGAATCTTATCAGAAAATAGTAATCCACCTTTAACTTCTGTCAATCAGAATGAATCAAAAATCGGAAAAACAGCCGCCAGTATTTTGATCAACCGATTGGAGAAGAAGGACGGTCCCTTTAAGACAAGAATTATTAAATCCAATATAATTCATAGAGGCTCCACCTCGATGTTATAATCCTTATTATTCGTATAGATTAAAAGGATAGAACGGTATGTTTACCACCCTTTTTACGTACATTTTTTTTCAGGGTTCTGTAAGGGTATCATTGAATTATTTGGCATTTTTGAGTATAATAAAAGTTTAGAATGATAAAAACAATGGCGATAACAGGAGGTGGCGGGGTCCTATGTGGTCAACTTGCTGAATCTTTAGGGCAACAGGGCTACGCAATCGCGGTCCTTTACCTTAAACAGAAAGCTGCCGATAAAGTTGCAGAACGGATAATTAATGACGGAGGCAAAGCTATTGGCGTTATGGCTAATGTGTTGGAAAAACCGTCCTTGGAATTGGCCAAAAATATAGTTAACGAAAAGCTCGGTCCGGTCGATTACCGGAATTTGAATGCTTTATATTTTTGCTAGCGATCAACCTATCTGCAAATATTATTGAAACGAAGTCATAGCTAAGCTTATTCAAATAATTTAGTTGGATGGATATGAAATTGTATTCTAAACCCACTAGTTTTTCCTTAATTATCCATCTTGGTACGATTATACCCCTAAACAGAAATTTTTGAAGTACGCTGTATTTGAAGTATTTCGAGAAATTTGACCCTGAGAGTAATTCAACCGAAATTAATTTTAACTAACGAAAAACAATAGATCATGCTTTTGAAAAAATTATCTTTTTATAGGGCCTTTTTAATAGGGCTCTGTTTTATTGCGAGCTTGTCATGTGAAGATGATGACGTAAGGGAAGTAACCTTGTACGATAAGGGTACGGTAGAAGTTAATGCATCTACTACTAGTATTGCGTTTGGTGAAACGGTTACTTTTTCAGAAACTTCTACAAAGGTAAATAAGCTGGAGTGGTCATTTCCTGGAGGTAGTCCAGATTCGTCTACAGAGTCTAATGTAACGGTGACTTATAGCACTCCCGGTAGTTTTGATGCTACACTTGAAGTAACTTATATTGATAACCAAACAGAGACCAAAACATTTAAAATTTTAGTGGAAGGACCCGATGAGCCACTACCGTTTGGTGATACTCCAGTATCGCTTCCTGGTGTGATTGAGGCTGAGAACTATGATTTGGGAGGCCAAGGTGTCGCCTATAACGATACAGAGGAGGAAAATTTAGCCGTGTCAGCAGGTAGTCCTACCTATAGGGCTGATGATGGTATTGACATTGAGGTTAGCGATACCCGAACCAACATTGGGTATACCAATGCAGATGAATGGGCTAACTACACGGTAGAAGTTGCAAATGCTGGACCTTATGATTTTGATTTCCAGGTTGCTTCCGGTTCAGATGATGGAGGTAAATCACTTAAAATACAATTATTGAACCAAGATACGGGAGTCGTTTCTGATTTAGGCGAAACAGGGGATTTTCCAAACACTGGTGGTTGGGGTACTTATACTTCCTTGGTTGCAAGTGGGATTAATTTGCCTGCAGGTACGCAAACCATAAGAATCTTTTTTACTGGCGGAGGAACAAACGTAGATAATTTTACAGTAACCGAATCTTCTACTCAAGGTGGGGGGGGAGTACCTCTTGGACCTTTGAACATAGCTATTGCTACAAACAATGTCGACAATGAAGCCGGCTACATTGCAGCGCTTGAATTGGCAGGCCATACGGTTGAAGCTATATCCCAAAAATATGAAAACCTGGATGCTTCAGGCGTAGCAACGCTAAACGGTTTTGATTTGGTCATTATTTCAAGAAACAATAATAGTGGTACTTATGGTACTGATCCGGGGGTGAGGGCTAACTGGATGTCTGTTACTACTCCGGTTATCATTATTAGTCCTTATGTGGCAAGAACTTCAAGATTACAACTTTTTGATAATGATAATGGTATTGACGGGGTAGGTTCAAGCTTGGATGCTGTAATAGCAACGCATCCCGTTTTTACGGGCATTGACCTAACCTCTGGTAATACTGGGGATATCACTACAAGTGGTTTGCATGTAGTGGATACACCATCTGCTGGAAATGGTACTATAATAGCAACAACAGGGGGTGCTAATTATGTTACACTGGCGGAATGGAACGCAAATACTGAATTTTATGCGGGATCAAGTATGGCTGCTGGAAAAAGAATGTTCATGGCCGCATCAGGTACATATGACTTCAATGACATCGGAACTAAATATTTTTTAAATGTAGTAGAGTATATCGTGTCAGGCAGTGTTTATGTTGAAGGTGTTGACACTAGTGGTGGTAGTACAGATCCTGGAAAAACTTTAGGCTTTTATACCGAACGTATTACTGACGAAAACAACCTGGCTACGGAACCTGAAAATAATGCAAACTATATAATTACCACCGTTACAAATGCCGCTGAGGGTAGTGAGGCAATCTATGCACAGTTTGATGCCGTAAATTCTGATAATCCTCAGACGTATGGGGCTATGTTGACAATAAATCCAACAACGGCACCATTTGCTTTGGCGGAATACGGTTTTATGAACATTAGCTTAAAGGCTCCTACTGAAAATACAAAGAACATAAGATTGCGTTTTAATACCAATAATGGTAATTATTGGGTTACTTTGAGTACAGCCGATACTGATGCTATTTACGGTATGGTTAGAGACGGACAATGGCATACCTTAAAAATTCCATTTGGAGATATTAAACTTAATGGAGATGGTTTACCTCTCGATGTAACAACCGTAGAAGTGAGCGCATTTAGGTTGAGGACTGATGATGCGGATTTTGACATCACAGCTAATTATGACTGGTATCTTGACGATATATATTTCTCGCAGAATTAAATAGTAAGCTTATTAAGTTACTTTAAACCCTGGTCCAATACATATTGGACCAGGGTTTATTATTTTTTGGTGAGTAGTTGATCTTGTAATTGGAATGCCAAGTTTTAAACATAATGTACCAACCAAAGCTAAATGTTAAGTTTTACCAGAGGGTTAACTTTTCTCTGTCGCTTAAAGGCAGTTTTAAATTGCTGGCATAACCCAGCATTGCGGTTGTTAAGCATGGCCCAAAAAGAAAGGTAGTAGGCTTTTGTTTACGCTTTTTTTTCTTTCATCGGTCTTCCAACTTTATTATTGGTTCATATTTATTTGGCCTTTGTGTAGGTAGCGTCCAAAGCCTTATTTAATTCGGCCAGCATAATTTCAACACGGGCAAATGGATCATAAGGATCTCCTTTTACCTTAAGGGTTTCAACAGGTACATACCCTTTGAAACCTCCACCTTTAATAATCTCAACCAATTTTTTGTAGTCTGTTTTTTTACTGCCACCATAACCATCCGTAAATTCTTTTACCTGCCAGTTAATTGCGTATGGTATCAATGTTTCGATATCTTTATAAGGGTCCTCCGTAGTAAAATTTCCGGTGTCGATGATAATCCCAACCCACTCTGAATCCAATTTATTTAATACATATAGACATTGTTCTGCTGTTTGCAGCATTTCCCCATGGTTTTGAATACCAATTTTAACACCATATTGTTTAGCTGTCGGAATCATTTCTTTGTAACATTCAATCATCCAACCGGCTGGTTCTTCCCAATTATCTTCATACCCCTCAGGAATTGATCCTGCGAAAACACGAAGTACTGGAGCACCTAACTTAGAGGCGGCAACAATCCATTTTTTTGCAAGTTCGACGCCCTCAGCCCGAACTTTCGGATCTTTAGAAGCAAAATTATTACGGATACCTGTACCGGTTATGACCATATTAAGTTCATCAGCTCTGTTCTTGAACTTTTCTAGATATTCGTCGGAAGGAACTTCTGGATAAGTAGGAAAAAAATATCCGGTGGGATCTATGGATTTTATTCCCTGATAATCACACCATTCCAATAAATTGAAAAGGGTATAGACCTGAGCGTTATCCCGAGAATCCTTTGCAGATAGGAGATCTGCAAAGGAATAGGCGTTCAATCCAAAAACAATATCCCTTTCAACTGACTTAGGTTCTTCGGTAGCTATTGGAACCATTTTTTCTTTACACGAATTATAAAGGGCAAATGCTCCAATCAATAACAGCAGGTAAATTAAAGAATTGCGTTTAACATTTTTTTTCATGAGTAGTTATTTGCTTGTAGGTTGTTTTATGAAATAACCGTTACTGATAAAGGCTATCTTTTTTCCGTCTGGTGACCAGCTAGGTACGTTGATGGTACCTTGACCGCCGTAGACATAACCTATGACTTTTGGTTGGCCACCTTCAATGGGCATGATCCTCAAATATACTTTTTTGTAAAAAGGATGCTGGTCCGCCTCAATCTCTTCTGGAAATGAAATGAATACAATGTTTTTGTTATCAGGGGATATGTGCGGAAACCAATCGTTTAAATTATCGAAGGTTAGTTGTGTTTGGTTTTTGCCATTTGCATCCATCCTCCAAATTTGCATGGTTCCGGTACGGGTGGAATTAAAGTAAATGTATTTACCATCGGGGGAATATTCAGAACCATCATCCAGACTATCCGTTTTAGTCAACCTTTTTTCTTTTCCCCCTTCTGCAGAAATCTTATAGATGTTATACGTTCCCTTACGTTGAGCGGTATAAATTAAATATTGGTTGTCCGGTGACCATCCGTGTAAATAGGAAGGTCCATTTTCAGTAATTTTTTTAGGGATTCCGCCAGTAATAGGTAGGGTGTAAATCAATGATTTACCTCCTATCTCCTCCGCATGATGACTTATACCTATCTGCTTACCATCAAGGGTAAGTACGTGGTCGTTGTTGTTTTTAATGGCAAAACCTGTGTTCAATTCGCTGGAGGTTTTGGTGTTTATATCAAAATTGTACAATTTTCCACCAGCATTGTAAATAAGGGTTTTGCCATCTGGGGTCCAATTAGGAGCCTGCCAGGAACCATCAGAGTTTGCCAATACGGTACGCTCTCCGGTTTCCACATCCATAACCTCCAAAAGACTTCCCAAATATTCTTTGTATTGTACTAGATCATCAGTGGCAGTATTAAAAATTCTTGTGTTTGAAAATTCCACTTCTTCAGAAAATAGGTCGGTATGTGAGCATACAAACAGTCCAGCCATAGGAGCGGGACCTAGATCAATATTAGCAATTTCTTCTGTATGATATAAGCTTCCCAAAGGAGCTACTGACATGATATAGGTAGTTCCTTTTTTCTCAAGTTGAAGCACGTTTGAAGTAGAGGTCTCAAATTTAATTTCCTGAACATCTTCTCCTTTTTTTGCCCTATACTGCAATGAGGTAAGTCCGTCACCATGAATAGTGCAGGCGACCATAGGAGCATCATGCTCTTCAGAGCTTCTAATCATGATACCTGTTTTGCGATGGTCTTGATGACCTTTGCCAATAAAGTCAAATTTGGTCTGAATTATAAAATCACCTTCCATTTTTTTCCATAGAAATGAAAAACTGTCCGAACCAAACCAAATATTGTTTCCCGACCCCGTTATATTATATTTTTGGTCAATATGGCTGTAAGTTACATCCCCAGAAATACCTGGTCTGCCTATATCTAAAAAGCCTTCAAACACACCTATTTTAGTTTCAGGAATTTGAGCTTGCAATATTAATAAGTTAAAAAATGAGAGACATACAACTATTGGTTTCAGGATTGTTTTCATTTCGTTTTATTTTGATTTGTTCGATTTTTTTGCCTTCATATCAAAATATTGAATTAACCGATAGGTATGGTCGTTGAGGGCTTTCATATTTTTTAATAATGGCATGTAATGTTCGTAATTGCTGTTGACAATGCCTTTGTTGGAATCTCTGTTAGAATAGTCAGTAGTAAGGTCTAATGGGTCATTGTCTTGATAGGTAAACCAGTGCCAGCCAACACAAGCCTTGCTTTTCAAAAGTTCCATGGTAAAGTTTTGATAGAAATAGCCACGATCTTGTTGCGTAGGCACGTTCCATCCTGCACCGGTTCTATTGGGCAAACCAGAATCTTCACCTTTGGTGTACCATTCTGTAATTATAAAAGGCCTACCTGACCATTTTTCCCAATTCAACAATATCGATTGTATAGGCTCCCATTTTCGATAGTGGTTTATTGAGATTATATCTGCATATTTGCCGGCAACTTCAAAAATTTTAGGGTTATCTAGCTCATCCTTTTCTTGATTGAACCTACAGCCCAAATACATATGGTTGGGGTCATATTTTTTTATGGCGTCTGATACTTTTCTAATGTAAGTCTCAAAATAGAATGCCGTAAATGCTTCACGATCTTCATCCGTTATGTTTGTCGGCGTTACGTTTCCCTTTCGTTCATCCAGCCACTTTTTAGCGGCCAAATAGCCCGCTTCATCTTTTGCTAATAGTTCCAAATGGCGATCTAGGGCATCATCTACCCAAGGTAATTCATTATCGGAATAATAACCCAACAAAAATTTATCGTTCTTATATTTTCCTATTTCGGCGATTTCTTCCTCTACGTATTGATCGAATTCAGGGTCGAAAACCATAGCAAGATCAAAACGATAGCCTTGCCATCCGGCTTTTAGATATTCACCACCGTAGTCTCTTTTGTGCTGTCCTCTGTATCTGCCCATAGGGCTTACAATAATGGTGTAAACCAATGGTTCTTTTGATTCTCGCATCAAAGCAACATCGGACCATGATCCTGCACCATTGAATCCATTGTTTTTTAAGAACTGTGTTTCTTTTGAAAGCCAATTTTTTTCGGTCTTGTAAATTTGCTTTAAAGCTGCCTTCTGGTTCTTCGAGTTACCGGGTCTGAATACGGCCACTCCTTTGTGAATGAATGGATTTCCTTCAGGATCAATAATCCACCAACGATCCTCTTTCTTTTCTACCCTAAAGAAACCCGTGGCTTTAAAGGGTTCTGTTTTCCATCCCCCGTAGATATCCGTTTCAGGGTCTTTCTTGGTATCAAAACCAGGCATTTTATCAACGGTTTTTGCAGTATACCATTTCCAATTAGCATCGTCTGCGTTCTTTCTTGCTTTTACTTGATGGTAGTGGGTTTCCAAATCATTTTTATCCTGTGCCTGTGTAAATGGCAAAGCGATAAAAAAAGTACCGAGAATTAAATTTTTGAACATCATCGTATTTTACTGTATTATTGTTAAGGTCTGCGATTGTGTGTTTTGCGAATTAGTACCTATCATTATTTCAAAGTCACCAGGCTCTACAACCCGTTCCATATTCAAGTCATAGAACTGTAATTTTTCCGGGGAGATATCAAAAACAACCGATTTGGTTTGTCCTTTTTCCAAACTAATTCGCTCAAAACCTTTTAATTCCTTTACCGGGCGGGTAACCGATGATACGTTGTCTCGTATGTACATTTGTACGATTTCATCCCCAGATCTACTTCCTGAGTTGGTGATATCAACACTTATGGATACTGATTCCCCTACTTTAATTTTTTGTTTGGCGAGTTTTGGAATCCCATAACTAAAAGAGGTATAACTTAGACCATGGCCAAAAGGGTACAGAGGGGCGTAAGGCCCCTCAACAAAACTACGTTCGTGTACAATGGGTTTATGGTTATAGTAAACCGGTAGCTGCCCAACACTTTTTGGGATGGTTACCGTAAGTTTACCACCAGGATTTATTTTGCCAAAAACTACATTGCTTACGGCAGTTCCTTGCTCCTGTCCCAAATACCAACCTTCAATAATGGCAGGGGCATTTTCAGCAACATAATTGATGGCCAAAGGGCGGCCATTAATTAGGAGTACCGCTGTTTTTTTTCCGGTTTCCAAAATTGCCTGAGCCAATTCATTCTGCGCTCCAAGTAGTTCTAGGTCAACACGATCGCCCGTGTGGTCTTCTGCCCAACCTTCACGACTCGTAAATTCATTGCCACCAAGCACCAAAAGTACCGCATCACTTTTCTTAACCACTTCCAACGCCTCTTTTATGCGTTCCATAGCTCTTAGTCCTGTTTTCTCAGAGGCTGGTAAAAGGGTGTCATTTTCATAGATCTGGTATCCTTCGGCATAGTGTACTTCAAACTTTCCCTTACCGTAGGCTTTGAGACCCTCAAGGATACTGACTCCTTTTTTTTCTACATTGGAGTAGGTACCGTAATGAACCTCGTCTGCATTGGCTCCAATTACGGCAAGATGCTCAATTTCATCCGCTTTAAATGGGAGGGTTTGGCTGTCGTTTTTCAACAATATCATGCCTTGTTCAGCAGCTTTCAACGCAAGTTCGGCATGTGTCTTTTCCATTGTTGTTCTGTTTTTCTTGGATACGGTCAATACATAGGGCTGCTCAAATAGTCCCATATGGAACTTGTTCCGTAGAACCCGAACCACGGCCGAATCCAAATCGGCCTCCTTTACCTCGCCAGTGTTAATTAATTCTGGCAGGTGCTTAAAGCAATAATTTCCGCGGCTGCTAGGGCATTCAAAATCCATCCCGGAAGAAATTGCCCTTTTGGCGGCTTCCGGCATATCTGCCACAACATGCTGCCTGTAGATCATTCTCCGCACCGCATCATAATCAGAAATAACATAACCTGTAAATCCCCATTCACCTCTCAAAATATCATTCAGTAACCAACTATTACCATGGCTGGGAACCCCATCAATTTCATTATAGGATGCCATTACAGAACGCACATTCGCCTCTTTCACAATGCGCTCAAAAGGGTAGAAGTGCGTTTCTCTAAGCACTCTTTCAGATAAGTTGACAGGAGACAGATTGGTGCCCCCTTCAGGTTCGCCATGCGCCCCAAAATGTTTAGCTGTGGCAATTAGATGTTCGGGGCCGATTTGTTTCTCCCTACCCTGAATGCCAAAAATGGCCGACACACCCAGCTCGCCTACCAAGAAGGGATCTTCTCCGTATAGTTCATCACAACGGCCGTAGCGTGGGTCACGCAGTAAATCCAAAACCGGTGTTGCGGCATGGGTAATACCATAGGTGCGCATTTCTTTACCAATAGCTGTGTATATGTCTTCAATTAAGGCCGTATTCCAAGTACTCCCCATGCTAAGCGGTACAGGGAAAACAGTACCGTTATATCCAACAAAACCGTGACAGCCTTCTCCATTTGAAATGGCAGGTATGCCCAATGCGGTCTCCGTCATAAAATAGTGCTGAATAGCATTAAAGTTGGCCAAATACTCTTCTGCTGGTATTTGGGTGTCAAACTGCAAAAACCCAATTCCCTTTGCGAGCGTATCGCCCATTATACTTAACTGTTCCTCAAAAATTACCCTGTCTCTTATGGCCATGTCTTTCGGATGCCAAATATCAATTTGCCTGACTTTATCTTTAAGCGTCATTCTAGATAATAAATCTTGGGTACGGGTCTTTATAGAGGCGTTGGCATCTTTATAAATCGGTAGTTGTTTTTGTTGTGCCTTTAATCCATATGTCAGAAAAATAAATAATATAGCTAAAAACCGGCGAGTGAATTTATTAAACATTGGTTATTACTTTTAGTGGATTATTTTAGTAAGCTCCAGGGGTATGGCCCTACCATTAGGAATAGCCAATATGGCCTTACACTCGTTGTTTGAAACTATTAGTTCGTTTGCTTGGCCAAGTTCAATCTGAGCCAATATTTCAAATTTTCCATCTGACGCCATCCAATTGTTGTTGTTTATCCCTTCTGCAGTAATGAATTCCATACCACCAACGGGTATCTGTACTGATTTTGAGAAATAGGTCGCTACTTTTTCACCGTTCACATAAAAGTTCACTGAGATTTGTTCGCCTTTTTGTATAGGTGCCGTTCCGTTATTGATAAGTGAAGCCATGAACACCACTTCATCACCCTTTTTGGGAAAGAGTGGCATGGTACGAATGTTCACCAATGAGGCATCTGGTTTGACTGAGTTATTACCCAATGAGAAAGCCAACGTCAATGGAAGGTTGTCCGATGAACCTCCTACTCTAACTATATATTTGCCTGTGGGTACTTCATATGACGCTGTTTCTTCATTATACACATAAAAGTCCTCCGGGCTAATATTAAATGTGATTGTCTTTGTTTCTCCTGCCTTAAGATATACTTTTTGAAAGCCTCTCAATTGTTTCACGGGCATCTCCATTTTTGGAATTGTTTCCTTGGCGGATAGATACAATTGCACTACTTCTTCACCTTCCATGTCCCCCGTATTTTTTAGGTTTAGAGATACTTCCACCACATCACCCATTTTAGGTTCGTGGTTTTTTAGCGTGAGCTTACTGTATTCAAAAGAGGTATAGCTCATACCGAAACCAAAGGCAAATTCCGGTATTAGGTTCTGGGAATCAAACCATCTATAGCCAACACCCTTGGTCACCATATTCCTAAAATCAGGACTAATGGGAATGATTTGCGAGTCGTCTTTTGGCATGGTGGCAGGTAATTTGCCAGAGGGGTTGTAATCTCCGAAAATTACATCGGTAATGGCCCTACCAGCTTCCTGGCCGGGATAGAAGGCATATAATAAACCCTTGACATTCTCAATAACCGGTGTTACACTGCAGATTCCGCCGGAAATAACCACCAAAATAACATTCGGGTTTACCTTGGCAATTTCATTTATTAATTTATTTTGCATTCCAGGTAATAATACCGTGCCCGAAGGCCGGTCTGGTCTGGTTAGGGCCCCACCTCCTTTTTCATCCGCCTCCTTATTCAAGAACCAACCTTCCCCTTCAACTGTTTTATCCAAACCACCTACAAAGACAACATAATCTGCTTCCTTGGCTGCTAAGATGGCTTTCTTGAATTGTGATGTGTCCGTATCGTTGATATTACACCCTTTGGCATAAGATACTCTGCCCACACCAAGCATATCCTCAAATGCTTTGGTTACAGGTATGGTGTAGGCCGGTACCACTTTTGAACTGCTGTTACCATCTAAAGGAAGTACGGCAGCATTTGGTCCTATTACTGCCACGGATGGGTTACTGTTCTTTTTTAAGGGTAGTATCCGTGATTCATTTTTTAGTAAAACCAAACCCTTTAACCCACTTTCGTAGACCAGATTACGATGTTCCTGTCCATCGATAACCGTTTTGGATATGGAGGGAACCCCATCTATCATCCCTGACATGATTTTGGTCCTAAGAATGTTTCTGGTGGCCCTTTCAACAAGGGTGCTGTCAAAAGTTTCGTTGGCAACCACGTCAGGCAGTTCCTTTATGTATAGGTCATTACCTTCACAAAAATCCAATTCAGAATTCAAGGCTTTGCCCGTATCGCTAAATCCGCCCCAATCGGACATGGTATAATAATCAAAACCCCAATGATCCCTAAGTACATTCTTAATGAGGTATTGGTTTTCGGCACACTTATCGCCATTGACCCAATTGTAGGCGCACATGATAGATAGCGCACCACCCTGTTGTACGGTTCTTTTCCAATGATAGCCCCAAAACTCCACCAAACTTCTATTGTCTATCAAGTAGTCATTGGTTCTTCTGTTTATTTCATAGGTGTTTAGGTTGTAGTGCTTTACGGAGCCAAATACAGATGTGGTATTTTGTCCACGAACAAAGGCTTCTGAAATCCGCCCTCCTAAAAAAGGATCTTCACCAATAGTCTCTGGAGCACGTCCCATTCTTGGATCTATGAGTAGGTCTAATGTAGGTCCTGCAATACGGTCTTTTCCCCTTGCTGCCTGTTCCAATGAGATTGCACGTCCCACACGGGTTATCAACGTGGGATCCCATGTAGCGGCCATTCCAATGGTTACTGGAAAGGAAGAAAATCCTTCAGCTCCGTTGCCGATACCGTGGGGCCCGTCACTGCCTTTAAATTGGGGGATCCCCAATCGGGCATTTCCATCCGTCTGGTAATAAAGTTGCTCTATTTTTTCTTGCATGCTCAAATTTGCCATTAAGTTGTCCAAACGTTGTTCCAGCGGATTAGAAGTTTCTTGTTCATCATCTTGTGAGCAGTTGGTAAAGGATAAAAGAAGGAAAGCGGCACAGATTGCCTTTGATGGGTTTAGCTTGATAATCATGAATAAGTTCTTTTTATCGTTGGTCTAAATGGATTTTAAGCTTAAAGGGCAGACCTGTTTTTCAAGGATATTCCTATTTTTAAAAAAGATTTTGAAATTAGAGGCGTCAATAGATTATTTCCCCAGATTAGGTTAAGTTGGTTTTAAAAGTTTGAGAATTATTGTGGGAATGATTTTTCTAAATAATCCTATCTTCAAATATTGTTAATATTCTGAACAGGGAGGTGTTTAATTGTTCTTGAAAGGGGGTGCTATTGTTTTAAGTTGAAAATTGAATTGCGCTTCTCTTTCCTGCTGCTAAATACTTATGTAAATTTATTGAAATTACCCTTTTTATTTATTGGACATATCTTTCAGGTACTATGTCTATACCTAAAAATGGTTCTAAAACACTTTATCAGCCAAACGGCTGAAACTTTTAAAATACACGCTACACCTAAAAGGTAAATATTTATGCTTCTAATTTTTAGAAAATTAACTTTATCGATACTATTTTTTTCTACTGTTTTATTTGGGCAGAATACTGAATTGCGCTTCAGTAATGTCAATATAGATGTAAATATTGTTCAAAGCCCCATAATGGATATCGAGCAGACCAGAAAGGGTTTTGTTTGGATTGCTACGTTAGATGGATTAATTAAATTCGATGGGTTTGAAAGTGTAAAATATACCCGTAACAACCAAATTGGTTCTCTAACAAACAATTATGTCAACACCATTTTTGAAGATAGTAATGAGCAACTGTGGGTGGGTACCAAAAATGGAATTAATGCATATAATACAATAACAAATAAATTTCGTGGCGTTGGTATATTGCCAATCAAAGGGGGGCAAAATTATATTTCGGCTTTCACGGAAGACAATGAAAATAACATATGGGTAGGAACTTTTGACGGCCTTAAAATTCTTAACAAAGAAACGGAATTATTAGAATCTGTTCCTGAAATCCAGAAATCGGATAATCTAGAGAAAAATAAAATTTTCTCATTATTTATTGATAGCGAAAATTTAATGTGGATTGGTACATCCGGTGGAATGCAATGTTTTGACTTAAATACGAGAATGTTATTGCCACTTTCCGATCTATTTGCCCCCAATCAGGTTCTCGCAAATTCAAAAATATGGAAGACCATTGAAAAAATGGATGGCAACCTTTGGTTTGCCAGTGAAAAAAGAGGTGTTTTTAAGTACAATAAAAAATTGGGAACTGTAGTGAATTATTCAGACACTACCGAAAATGAAAACCTCATAGCTTCTAATAAAGTGAATGATATTTTACAGGTAAACCATAAAATTTGGTTTGCTACAAACAATGGGTTAAGTGTATTTGATGAAAACACTAAGAAATTTTCGAATTACACCTACAATCCATTGGATGAATATTCCATATCAAATAATTCAATAAACACATTATTAAAAGATCGAGATGACAATATCTGGTTGGGTACTTTTTCTGGAGAAATAAATTTATTGAACAACAATACGAGTAACGTGTCAACATATGGAAAAACACAACAGAATTTCGGATTAAACAACAATCTGGTCAATGGATTGCTTGGCGAAACAGCCTCTACATTGTGGGCGGCTACACATGGCGGAGGCTTGAATTATCTTGATTTTGAAAATGAAGAGTCTTTTTATTATTTAATTCAAACAAATGATAGTACCAAAACCAATAATATTATTACAGCGCTAGCACCTAAAGACGAAAAAACCTTATGGTGCGGAACCTTTAATGGACTATACACGTTCGTAAAAAAGAGAGGAACTTTTTCAAAAATTCCACTTAACCAAACCGATCCAAGTTACGAAGACAAAGAAGTAACCTCCATTCTAAATGATGGTAAAAATACATGGGTGGGTACCTTTGGTGACGGACTAAAATTATTGACCAATAATAGGGTTATAAAAACCTTTAGTAGTTCAACATCCGAAGAGACAATTAGCGATAATTTTTTAATGGATATTGAGTATGTAGATTATGGTCTTTGGATAGCCACTCAAAATGGATTAAATTTTTTTGACAAGACCACGGAAAAGTTTAAAAGATATTTAAAACAGGAA
>JBBSKR010000048.1:0-21752 GCA_038256135.1 Flavobacteriales bacterium
GAGCATCGGATTTTAAGGATGATCAAATGTCTGAACTGTTTTTTGGAATATATCAGAAACAATTAGTTGCTGAATATATGCAAGGAGATATGCATGGCAGTAGACGAAATATACTTGGGTTTCTAGAAGGCACGGAGTTTATTCCGAAAGAGCAAATTAATTCTGAAGACGATAAAGAACTTAAAGAGGGAAGTGATTTTAATTCCGGATTAGATGGGAAAATGTTATTGGAGCTATCGGCAAAGTATCAATCAATTTTTGATGGAGCTCCTCCTTCTCATCCTAAATACGAAAAGCTCAATAAAGACCTTATAGCAGAAAATGAAACCCTTAATTCTCCAAATTCTAAAAAATTGGTATTCGTAAGGAGAATACCCTCTGTTCGGGAGATTGCAGCAAGAGCAATATATCGCTATGATGAGATTTTATTGAAAAAGATAAATTATGCATTGGGTTCTAGCGTAGAACTTGTAGCTGGTCTAAATGAATTTAGAAAACATTTTGAAAACAAGAGTGGTTTAACTGATTTTGAAGAAGATGATGACTTATTTATCTCTGATGAAGATTTAGGAGAAGATTTGGAAAAAGTTCCGACATCCAAAGTGATGTATCTTTTTAAAACATTGAAAAAGAAAGAGGGTATTCAAACTTCAACCCATGCTTCAAATTTTCGACTTAGATTTAATAGATCTAAACCAAGTGTGTTTAATATCTTTTTTGCCCCAGGAGCAGACTATTTTGATAGAGAATATGAAGTTAAAATTTATAAGTCTAAGTTAAAAGGGAAAGGATATACTGATGATCATTTTATCAGTTGTTTACTGCACAGAATAGATTCAGAAAATGTTACTGGTGATGTTAGCATAAAGATCAAAAACACCTTGGCAGGACGTTTAGATTTATTGGAAAAGTCCGCTGAAACCCTTAGACTCCCAACTCTACTGACAATTTTCTGGAGACATCTTGAAAAATCAGAATTACAAGTAGAGAAAAAGGAAAGTATAAAAAATGAATACCAAGAACTGAATGAATACCAAAAAGAGGCTTTAAGTACTTTTCTTGAAAAGGGTATTCTGCTTGCGTCGCCTGCATTGGTAGATCTTTATATCGCTTTCATTAAAGCGTCGAACATAAGTGAGTCAACTGCAGTTAAATTGTACCTACAGTTTGCTGAAGAGGAGAGTAAACAGATGTATAATTCTTCAATCCCGCACTTGATAATTGATTCTATTTTAAATTTTAGGGTGCTTTGTGAAAAGGTATTTAACTTAACTAATGAAGATCAGCTCCTGAATGAGAAATGGAAAAATTTTTGGGATGCACAACCGGCATATGCTTATTCTGGAGACACTAAGAATAACAGGGTTATGACAAGTTTTAATACGCCATTTTATCCTGATGTATTAATTAGTACTTCTGTACTTCAAGAGGGAGTTAATCTTCAATACTTTTGTGACCAAATCATTCATTACGGCATAGCTTGGACTCCTGGAGATAATGAACAACGAGTGGGTAGAATTGATCGTATGTTCAGCAAAATAGAACGTAACCTTGATATCAATGAGAATAGCATATTGGAGATTATATATCCTTATTTGAAAAACACTATAGATCAAGATCATCTCGCAAATTTTATAAGTAAAAAATATTTTGAGGAGAACTTAATAGATAAATGTCAAGCTTATGAAGGTAGAGCGAATCTTGATCCAAAGAATTTCAATTATGAGAATTGGAAACAATTCTTTAGAACTCCAAACGAGGATTCGGTAGAAGACCCTTATCCAGTCAAAATGAGTGAATTACAGAAACCTTCTTTTGAATTTAGATTAGAGATAAAAGCAACAGATATCGAAAAACAAGTGATCAACACTTTCAAAGAAAACGATATCCCTATTTTCAGATCCAAAATATCGGCTGATACAATTTGTGTCCTTGATATAACACTCGCAAATGGACGAAGCCAACCAGTAATTGTGAAATTGAATTATGATGCTCAATTGACTGGGGTATTAGGTGAGGTGACCTATACGTTAAGCCTAATTTCGCCAATTGGAAGAAAGAGACGAATCAAGGACTTTGAAAAAAATTATCATTTGTTCTCTAAAAAATACGAAGATGAATTCATGAATGTTAAGTTATGTTTAGATAGAAGTCAAACAGCTGTTTCAATTTTTGGAATTTATGCTAAAATTGATTTGTCAGTTTTCCTTAATCACAATGATAATCCATTAAGTTCAGTCGAATTACTACATAATTACAATGATTTAATCTACTGTGCTGACCACATTGAACAGGTAATTTTAGATGATGACCTAAAAATGGATTCATTTGAGCCGAATAAAGAAGTTGTTGACTTGGAACCTACAAGTTCCTCTTTAAGGACGGATACGAAGTCGATTGAAGTTCGAGGAAGCTGGAAGACAAAAAAACACTTCATTTATCTCGAGCGAGTGTATGAAGATAATGCCCTTAGGATAAGAGATATTTGGGAATGGAATCATACTAATAATTATGTTAAATATTTACCTGACCGAAGAATTATCCCTTTTTACTCTAAAGACGTTCAAGAGATAGAATTAAAGGCTTTGGAGGAAATAGAAAGAATTAGGAATAAGGATAAGATTTAGAATTAAACTTTTACATTGAAATCTAGTTTTTAAAAAACTTTTATGGAAAAACACATCCTTTCAAAATCAACATTCATTAGAGGATTACAATGTGAAAAATCACTCTATCTCTATAAACACAATTATGATTTAAAGGATGATATTTCTCCGCAATTGCAGGCTATTTTTAATCAGGGAAATAATGTTGGAGTTTTAGCCCAAGAGTTATTTCCAAATTGGGTTGATGCTTCACCATCCAGTCACTTCAAAATTCAAGAATCTGTTTTAAAAACTAAACAATTTATAAAAAATGGAGAATCCATAATCTTTGAGGCTACCTTTCAATTTAATGGGGTATTAGCCGCTCTGGATATTTTAGTCAAGGAAGATGATGGTTGGAAAGCTTATGAAGTCAAAAGCTCTACCAGTGTTTCAGACACTTATATAAATGATTCTGCAATTCAATACCATACCATTGTTAATTCTGGTATCGATCTTAAAGATATTTCCATTGTATATATTAATAACCAATATGTTAAGCAGGGTGATATTGATATTCAGGAACTATTCACTATCGAGTCTTTTTATGATAAGGTACAAGATGTCTTGACTAAAATCCCAAATCAGGTTGAAAGATTTAAGTATGTGATCTTAAAAGATGAGGTTCCAACTATTGATATTGGGTCACATTGCTCAAAACCTTATGATTGTGATTTTAAACTGTCCTATTTTTAGGGAAGGCTACAATATTGACCGTATATCTTTTTCCCGTTGCCTTTATAATAGGCGTATTTCCTTTTGGGGCCTAGCTTTTACCTGCCTGGTGGTCGCTCCCTCCAAAGGCGGTAGCGGGGGACTATATTATCTTGCAGCTAAAATGGATTTGTTGATTGGTCTTACTGCCTGTTCGGTAGCTTCTTCGAACAACGGTTCTTTCAAACCCATCAGCTACGAAATCATGTACACTGCAAAAAATAATAGTCTAATTTGTTAAAGCTAAAATTTGACTTTATAAGAGCTGCATTAGTAAAGTCACAAGAATATATTTGGCCAAATAATACCTGAACCGAGTATGGAATTCTAACATAAATGCTACAAACAGATACACATAGCGCAAATGAAAAGGAGAAATTCACTATAAATCCCTTTGAACTATTCGAGGAAGGGTATACCTACAATACAGAAACGTTTCCATCGAAATCGTTCTCCACCTTAGTTTTAAATGGTTTATTAGGCATCAATATCCCTTTATTATATGGTGGAATGGGATGGGGCGAAACCTCTATGAACCATGAACTTCTCCGATTGTTAAGTTACATTGGGTCGGTAGACCTCTCGTTAGGGCGAATTTATGAAGGTCATATCAACGCCCTGCTGCTCATTGGTGAATTTGGTAGCGAAAATCAGAAAAAACGATATTTCAATGAGGCTTTGGAAGGGAAGCTGTTCGGTGTCTGGAACTCCGAACTTCCATTTGAAACATTAAAACTTGAGCTTCATAATCGGAATTTGAACTTGATCGGAGCAAAAATATTTTGCTCCGGTGCTTCCCACGTGGCAAGGCCAATCATTACCGCTGAAACGACCAATGGCAAACAAATGATTATCTTTCATATGGATGAAAATGAATTAGAAGAAGATTATTCCTATTGGAAACCGCTGGGTATGAAAGCTTCGGTAAGTTGTCGGTTCAACTTTTCCGGTGTTTTCGTTGAGAATGATCAATTGTTGGGGCAGGCCAATCAGTATGAAATGCAACCCGAATTTTCAGGTGGCGCTATGCGGTTCGCTTCAGTTCAACTTGGGGGTGCAGAGGCCGCTATCCATGCAACATTGCAACATCTAAAAAAATTGGAACGTACTGAAAACCAAGATCAGAAAAGACGAATGGGACAACTAGCTGTTCTAATGGAGCGCGGAAGACTGTGGATCGAAGGGGCCGGGAAAGCGGTGGACAATAAGGTGGCAAACCCATCCGGTTATCTTCATTATGCGAACATGTTCCGTACCGAGGCACGGAATATCTGTGAAGAAGTACTACGGTTATCTGAAAAATCGGTAGGCCTTCAGGGCCTTATGGCACCACATCCTTTAGAACGTATTCATAGGGATCTATCGGTATACCTTAAGCAGCCAGGGCCGGATAGGGCTTTATCGGAAGTAGGAAGTTATTTCATGCATAACTCCAGTAGGCGATGAATATTCGTACCGATAGGGAATGGATCTATGAGGCCCCCCTCTTAAATCTAGAGGGACTTTCAAGGGATATAGGGAATCTGTTGGTATTGGCACCACACCCCGATGATGAAAGTTTGGGCTGTGGGGGGCTCATAGCACATTTAAGGGCTTCCGACGCAAATGTTCATGTCATTATCGTTACGGATGGGTCGGCATCTCACCCGAACTCCATGAGATTCCCTCCTTCAAGGCTTGCCCAGATCCGTGAGGACGAAGTGATCCGTGCCTGTGGACATTTAGGAATCGATGAAAAACAGATAACCTTTTTAAATCAGCAGGATTCCGAATTGGAATCCCTCTGTGCCGGCAAAATTCATGAACTTGCCAGTTTAATTGCTAAAAAGTTTGAGTTAGGCAACTTTGATTCCCTTGCCCTTCCATGGCGCAGAGACCCGCATGCAGATCATCGAGTAGTATATCGAATCGGCCAAGATGCACTGAACTTGATAGAGAACGGAGTTACACAAATCGAATACCCGATATGGCTATGGCAAAATGGGACTGATGACGATTGGCCCAGAGAGGATGAGATTACGCCTTATATCCTTGATATTTCTACCGTGGCCAATAAAAAATCGGCTGCGATCCATGAACATTTATCGCAATTGGGAAAAATTGTCGATGACGACCAAGAAGGCTTTGTACTTACCGAGGATCTACTACAACCTTTTTTGAAACATAAAGAATATTTCTTTTTGACCAATAAGCGCCCATTGGAAAAACTTAATTGCGAATATTTTGAGAACTTGTATGCCCAAAACAGTGATCCATGGGATTTTAAAACGAGCGAATATGAACACAAGAAATACGCGCTTTCAATTGAGGTACTGAAAGGTTCTAAATTCGAGAGAGGTCTAGAACTAGGTTGCTCCATCGGGGTACAGACTAAGCTTTTGGCTAAAATATGCAAAAAGCTAGTGGCGGTAGATGTAAGCATGAGTGCTTTAGACGTGGCAAAAAAAAACTGCACCGACTTGAATAATGTCCATTTCGAATTGGCGGATATTGCGGAGACTTTTCCTATCGGGAAATTTGATCTCATTACTTTATGTGAGCTAGGTTACTATTTTGATGAAACCATTCTTTATGAAATTTATAAAACTGTCAATGACAGATTACTGGTAGGCGGAAAATTATTAATGGTGCATTGGACACCCTATGTAGCCACCTATCCGCTTACGGGAAATAAGGTACACGAGGTATTCGAAAGGTTCGCCATTGAAACGGGTAATTTTGAGGAACGTATCAAAGGAACGCAGGAGCTTTTCCGCATTCAGGTCTGGCAGAAATCGACCGAAGGGTTGCCCAAATAATCTCGAAGTTCTTTTTCGGCCTCATTGACCAATTTTAAGGGATATTTGGCCTGCCAATCTTCAAGACCATCCAGCTTGCGGTCAATACTATTGATAAGGGGTCCCGGAACATGGATTTTTTTTATATAATTTTGTATTCTTTCTATTGGGATATTGGTTTCCCGAGAGATTTCGCTGACCAATCGCTGGGAAGTAGATATATAATCTTCACGTACTTTCTTGAAAATCCTGAATTTTGCCAAGAGCCTATCGAGTCCCTCGACCTTAAAAAAAATATTCTCCACCTCGCTCCAGTCCCTCAGTTCGGACCCAAACCCCCATGGTGTGCGGGAGTTCGTTCTACTGGAGGTAGTTACTATTGTATAAGGACAATGGCGGATGAGGAATCCGTTCCTGCATACGGCGTTGTATAAGGCAATGTCCTCTAAAAATCCTTTAGGTGGCATTCCTCCGACAGCAGTATAAACATCATTTCGTACAGCCAGGTTCGGACCTGAATTGTGGGAATGTCTAGGCCATGGATTTTTTCGATCTGGACTGATCAGATGCTCCAATCGGGTTCTCAACTGAAAATAGTTTTGTTTATGCTCCAATGTTTTACGGGCATTTTCGTCTATCCCGTCCATATTTATATTTATACGCCCACATATCAATCCGTAGTCACTGCCCATATAACCCAATATATTGGCAATAAAATACCTATGGGTCATCGTGTCGGCATCGGTGGTAACAATGTATCCGTTTTCAGTGGCCAAACGTGCAGATGCAATGCGCATGCCAACTCTTCTTACGGCACCCACATTATTTACTTCCGAACGGTCGATTTCTAGAATTTGAAGGTTCAGATAGGGATAGTCCGCCTGAATTTCCCTACACTTCGAAGCCGTTCTATCCGTACAGTTATGGCAGAGGACCAATACCTCGAAAGAACGATGGTCAATCTGTACCTTTGCCCTTGCCTTTTGGTTTGCCAGCGCTTTTAGGCAGCTCGCTATGGTTTCCTCCTCGTTGTGGGCAGGTATTGTCACGATTACGCCTAAATTTCGTTGTGGGAGGGGCATTTCAGGAATCAGCACGTCCGCAATACCGTCCAAGATATTTTTAGGTGTTTCCTCATGGTAGGATAGGGGTTCTACCGCAGTAAAACTGGTTTTCATAGTTTTCATTGTATGTTATTACTCTATTGAACAATCGTGAAATAAAACTACCGAAAACAGGGCCCGTTGATGGAACTTAAAAATCAATAATTTAACTCTAAAACTTTCGTGGCATAAAATCCCTTGCCAGATGCACCTCTTCTGTTCGCAACCAGGGTTGAAAATAAGAAGGCACTTTCATCGCACATTCCAAAGGCAGTGTTTCGGAACTTTTTGAGAAGAACGTGAGATTTTGGCCAAAGCAAAATTTTCCGGAAATCCCAATGACTTAATTAATGCGTTTGGTAGTTAAAGGCATTAGCGTATTTAACAATGTCGATTGGCATACCGTCATGCCTCTTGATTATCTGCTTTTTGAATTTACCTTCTTTGTCGTTACTCGATGCACTCGAGCCATTTCTTTAAGGGCCCTCCTATGTGTCTTTATGAAATATATAGAACCTATTAATTGATATCCTGGTTAATCAAAGATAGATTAAGCACCGTTTTCGCTATTTTGCTCAGGAACGGACACTTCCATTCGGCCTTTACCGTTCTGCCGGAATACTACGCTGCTTCATAGGACATACCTGAAATCACTTCAAATGGAGTTTTACTTTATACCGACTAAAAAGCTCGATTACTTCTGTCATCAATGGAGATTATAATTTCAATCGGTAGTTTATATTTTGGGAATGAATTAGTACAAAGAAGAATTTCCCCAAAATTTTCTTATACTATGTAAGGATACCCAACTCGGCCTAATACTGCCAATGTACAGGGATGATGCATAACACTAATGGAACATGCACATAAGGATCTTCGAAATTGGACCGAACGAATAGCGTTTCCAAAATACTGGCAATAGACTGTAAAGGTAGTTTGGAAATCGAGTCGCGTATCTTGACCCAGAATCAAAATGCGTTTTAATCGGGGCATTTACAAATAAAATTGGCGGTACCGTCGAAAGAGTTTTCCAAAATCCCAAAAAGAAATAGGGACAACATTTAGTTGCCCCATGGTTTCGTAGGTTCGAACCCAAAAAGTGGTTGAGGATTCTCAAAGTTAACAACTTATCTAGGGGCATATCTTTCCCATAGATAACCACGATTTTGGTTCGAAAGCATTTAATCTTTGAAATGATAGCATCAAGAAATGGCTTTTTTGTTCAGTCTCCCTTCGGCCAATTCATCCAATTTCTGGTCCGCTGCATACTCCTCGTCCAAGGTTTCTTGAAGCTTGTCGGCTATCTTCTTATGCCCCAGTTCCTTGGCATACCGAACGGCTGTTCCATACCCTGAGATCTCATAATGTTCGACCCGTTGCGCCTCGGCTATTAGCCCCGCATCCATAACGTCATCGTCGTCTGCCTCATCGATAAAACCCTCGGCCTCTTTGATTAGGCCTTCCATGGCCTTACATTTCTCGCCGTTGGGATCTATACCGATCTCCTTGCAGATTTCTTCCAACCTTTTCTTTTGGTTCTTGGTCTCGTCCAAATGGTGACCAAAAGCATCCTTTAACTTACTGTCGCTGGCATTGGATTTCATTTTGGGCAAGGCCGCTATCAATTGTTTCTCGGCACTATATAAGTCCTTTAGTTGATGCTCGAAAAGTTCTTTTAAATTTTTCATATTTTAGATTTTAAGGGTTCATATTACTTTCTGATACCAATCTAGCCTAATTCTAGCATAGGGTTTGATTTTATCGACCGGATTGTTGACCTTAATAATCCTGCATAGCTCTTATCGATAATTTCTAAATTGCCTTCCCCTTAACTTGCAAAATTCTATTTAAGGTCAGTCAATCAAGGTCATGTAAAGCACAGATAAACTTTACAGAACACATCGACGGCAAAGAAATTTTCAGTATTTTATCAACGCAAATCAAAGCGGAAAATTTAGTTAACAAATTAAATTTCAGATACTTAAAATTCTAAATTTCGGCTTTTTCATTACTAAGATTCCAAGATAAAAATCAATATTCTTACGTCGATCTCAGGTTATTAATATATGAAGGTCAAAAAATAACCGTCCCATAAAGCGGCCCTATAGTAGCACTATTTTCAGGGATCAAGAATTTCTCAAAACCAGAAGCACAAGCAACCCTATTGTTCTGGTTTTGAGAGTAGGCTAAAAACGTTTAGAGTTATCATATTCCCCTTAAAAAAAACATTTTATCGCAATTGTTCATCACCTTTACCTAAAAATATAGCATGATTAATCTTTCAAAGCTTGCGATCATTGGAAGTGGGCCTACTGCCATTTTTGTATTACATTCTATATGGAAGCACGTGGCCGTACTGAAAACCAAAATTGACAGCATAACCATATTTGAAAAGGAACGGTTTTTAGGCATGGGAATGCCCTATAATCCGAATACAACTGATATATATAACTTGGCAAATATCTCTTCAGAGGAAATTCCGAAGCTTCCACAGTCCTTTAGTAACTGGCTTCGCCAACAAGAGGTACAATCCCTGAAATCCTTAAATATAAACGAGTTGCCGATCGAAGACTCTGAAGTGTATAGCAGGGTCGCTTTAGGCCAGTATTTTTGCGAGCAATACAATCAATTATTGAAATCCCTAAAATTAAAAGGTATCCGAATAATCGAACAAAGTGGAAGGGAAGTAGTGGATATCAGTAAATTGAACGATGACGAAATCTGTATATATGATAGTTGTGGGGCATTACAAATTTTTTCGGTAGTAGTAATAGCAAACGGTCACGTCTGGAAGGATACAGATAGACCTGATTCCGGGTATTTTGCTACACCATGGCCAATTCATAAATTATTACCTAAAAAGGACATACCTTATAATTTTCCGATAGGCATATTGGGCGCGTCGTTGAGTGCATTCGATGTGGTTACCTCACTTTCACATCGCCATGGGCAATTCAAAAAAAGAGGTGGCAATCTAGAGTTCATTGAGAACAAAGAGGCCGCTGGATTTAAACTAATTCTGCACTCCGCTGAAGGTTGGCTTCCACATCTGCAGTATGCACAGGAGGAGCCAATGAGGGAAATATACCGTCATTTTAAGCGTAAACAATTAATGGAACTATTGGATAAGGATGGTTTCCTTAGAATCGAAGATTATTTCAATATGCTTTGCCGTCCTGCTTTGATCGCTGCCTTCGTCAAGGATGACGAACGGGAAGTCGTTGAGAGACTAAAGGATGATACTTTTAATTTTAGGGATTTTGTCGAGTTGATGTCGGTAAGGCATGAATATGTCAATTCGTTCGAAGGTATGCGGCAGGAAATGATAGCCGCAAAAAATTGCGTTGAAAACAACAGGCCGGTTCATTGGATGGAAACCTTGGACGACCTCATGTACAGTATAAATTATCATGCCGAGTTACTCCCGGCAGAAGATCATCTATTTTTTCATAAGGAGGTAATGGCATTTTTAATGAACGTCATTGCTGCATTGCCACTACAGTCGGCGAATATACTTCTTGCCCTTTATGACGCGGGAAGTATAGAGATTAAAGTTGGGAAGGTAACGGTGCAAGAAGAACCACCGGCATTCGGTAATACCAGAATTAGCGTAAAGTCGGAAAATGGCAGGTCCGAAATTTTGGATTATGCTCTGTTCGTAAACTGTGCAGGTCAGCGGAACCTAAGGCTAGAAGATTATTTTTTTCCATCTTTGGTCAATGAAGGCACCATACGAAGTCCCTCTGCAAAGTTTGCCAGCTTAGAAAATGTCAATATAGCAGGGGAGCAAGACAATGTAATCAAAAAAGATGGGGCTGCATGGCTAGTTCTGTCGGGAATAGATATCGATTCCGCATATCGAACAATTGACAAAAACGGTAGGCCTAACAACGATCTGTTCGATATCAATTTCGCCCATACCTCTGGTCTTAGGCCCTATTCTTATGGCCTTCAAGCCTGTAACGCTACCAGTATGATTATGGTAGAGTCATGGATAGCGCAAATCATGGAGGGTAGAAAAACAACAACTGGAATTGAAGAGATTACCGAGCTGTATGAAGAAAATGATGAATTGTAAAGAAAATTATAATAGCACTCCTTTGTCGTTCTAGGTTCAGAATTTGGTGTCACTTATTCTTTGCGATTTGTGGGATCCAAAAATCAAATGTTTTATAGGACTTTGCTAATATAATCTATAGCTTGTTTCCCTCGGCCGTTGCATAGTACTGAGTATTCTGGTAATACCTTCTGAAACTTTTTTATTTGATAATTAAATATAGGACCACAGATCAAGGAAATATCGCAGTCTCTGGATAAATTGATCATAACTCCGAGATCCGCAAGCCCAAACAGCAGATTTGGTATTTGTCGATACGAAAACCAACGCCGAAAAAATCAAAAGAGCTGTTTCTGTCAACGCTAGAAAAAACAGAATAGAAATCTGAATTATTTGTTATCTTTATAACGGAATTTCATGAAAAATAAATCGCAAATATTCATCCTATTTTTAATGTTATTGGTCATTCCGACCGGTACGGTTTTGGCATTTGGAAATCCCGCTAAAAAGGAAAATACGGAAAAAAAATCATGTTCAAAAGAAGATGGTGATTTCCAAAAAAAATCGTGTTGCAATAATGATGAAAAAGACGATGATGGTTGTGGTGGGGTGTGTGACAATACATTTTGTCATTGTCCAAATTCGGTAAACATCCCCGTTTTCTTTAAGGAATTTGAATTAACGACCCCCAACAATTTTACAATTTTGGTTAACGACTGGGCTTATATTCAACACATTCCAAAAGGAATTTATCACTCCATTTGGCAACCGCCAAAAATAAGCTAATTTTTATTTTGACAGTCCTAGGTCTGTCTTGATCAAACACAGGTCTTCGGCTTGTTTTCTTTAGCTTTTACATCAATTTAAAAATTTATAAAATGAAACGAAATTCACGAATACCTCGTTTCCAAAACAAAATATCATGAGTAAATTATTTAGAGACATAGTGATGGTACTTATGGTGCTATCAGCGACAGCGTTTAACGCTCAAATAAAAAATGAAAAAACAGAAACCGTAAAAATCTACGGTAACTGTGGCATGTGCAAAAGCACAATAGAAAAAGCAGGTAATATGAAAAACCAATCCAATGTAGATTGGGATAAGGAAACCAAAATGGCAACCATTTCATACGACGGATTAAAAACTTCAAAAGAAGACATTCTTAAACGTATTGCGTTGGCAGGTTATGACAGCGATACCTTTTTGGCTCCAACGGACACCTATTTAAGTTTACCTAGTTGTTGCCAATATGAAAGAGCAGAAAATTTAACTACCAAAATGGAAGGATTGAATATGGATATGGAGGCAAAAGACCATGCAATGCATTCAAACAATAGTATCGATATGCAAGAGGCAAATCCACTTTCAGAGGTTTACGACACTTATTTTGCAGTAAAAAACGCAATGGTAGAAACAGATGCAGCAACAGCTTCATCAAATGCCAATAATCTTTTATCTGCAATAAATGACGTGAAAATGGACCAACTTTCAATTGACGTGCATAAGATTTGGATGAAGAATTTAGAAACTCTTAGAAATGTAACTCAAGCTATAGCAAATAGTACAGATGTGGAAAAACAAAGAAATTATCTCGATTCTCTTTCAAAAAACCTATATGAAATGATGCAAGTTTCAAAACAAGATACACCAACCTACTATCAATTTTGCCCCATGGCAAATGGTGGAAAAGGTGCAAATTGGTTGAGCAAAGACGAAACAATTAAAAATCCTTATTACGGTTCGCAAATGTTAAGTTGTGGTAGAATTGTTGAAACTATTAAGGAATAAATCAAATGAAAAAACACATAAAATGGTTGGCAGTATTCTTCGGAATAATGTCGACCCATATCACATTTGGTCAAAATGTGGTTCGTTACGATTTAACGGTAACCGATACAGTTGTCAATTATTCAGGAAAGGAAAAAAGTGCGATTGCTGTAAATGGACAAATTCCGATGCCGACGTTAACTTTTACTGAAGGCGATATTGCTGAAATTGTAGTTCATAACAAGTTAACGGAAAGTACGTCTCTACATTGGCACGGAGTTTATCTTCCTAATAAAGAAGACGGCGTTCCGTATCTAACACAAATGCCCATTGAACCTAACGAAACCTTTACGTACCGTTTTCCCATTATCCAAAGTGGCACGCATTGGTATCACAGTCATAGTGGTTTGCAAGAACAGATTGGAATGTATGGTTCGTTGGTTCTGTTGAAGAAAAAAAATGACCCGACATTTAGAAATGGAATTGACGATTTGCCAGCAGTTCCTGTTATTTTAAGCGAATGGACAGACATAAATCCCGAAAATGTGCATCGAATGTTGCACAATGCAACCGACTGGTTTGCCATTAAAAAGGAACTACACAAAGTTATGCTGAAGCCATAAAAGCAGGACATTTCAAAACCAAAGTAGGTAACGAATGGAAACGTATGTTGGCAATGGACGTTAGCGATATCTATTATGATAAATTCTTAATCAATGGTAAAAACGAAAGTCAACTTTCTCAATTCAAAGCCGGCGATAAAGTGCGTTTACGAATTTCAAACGGAGGAGCTTCCTCTTACTTTTGGTTAAATTATGCTGGTGGAAAAATGACCGTTGTAGCCAATGATGGAAATGATGTGGAACCTGTTGAAGTTGATAGATTAATCATTGGCGTTTCTGAAACCTATGATGTCGTGGTTACCATTCCCCATGAAGATACTGCTTACGAATTTTTGGCAACACCCGAAGACCGAACGAAATCTGCATCAATTTTTTTAGGAAATGGTAAAATTCAGCTAAAAAGCAGAATGCCAAAACTGAAGTATTTTGAAGGAATGAAGATGATGAACAATATGATGAATATGGACGGAAGTATGGACGATATGGGAATGGATATGTCCTATCAACAAATGGATATGAATACAGTGATGTATCCAGAAATCACAGGAAATCCTGAAATGGAAATGGATGAAATGGAAATGGACGACAAAATGGACCATTCCAATCATTCAATGAATTCAAGTCAAGACATTGTTACTTTAAATTATGGAATGTTGAAAGCACCACAGCCAACAACATTGCCGCCAGATGCACCCGTTAGGGAATTGCGTTTCGAACTTACAGGAAATATGAACCGCTACGTATGGAGTTTGGACAACAAAGTGCTTTCTGAAACCGATAAAATTCTAATTAAAAAGGGCGAAAATGTTCGGATTACGCTCTATAATAATTCAATGATGCGTCACCCCATGCACCTTCACGGTCACGATTTTAGAGTGTTGAACGCACAAGGCGAATTTGCACCATTAAAAAACGTATTGGACATTATGCCAATGGAAACCGACACCATAGAGTTTTTGGCAAATACCGAAGGTGATTGGTTTTTTCATTGCCATATTTTATATCATATGATGGCTGGTATGAATAGAGTATTTTCTTATGAAAATCAAGCACCAAATCCGAATTTACCCAATAAAAAATGGGCTTATAAAAAATTACAGGCAGAAAGTAACAAACTGCATTTTATGGCCGAAAATGATTTTGCAACCAACGGTAACGATGGAATGGTAATGCTGCAAAACACACGCTGGAGTTTTGGAACGGAATGGCGTTTAGGCTATCACGACGAACACGGTTATGAAACCGAAACGCATATCGGTCGATATATTGGAAAAAACCAATGGTTGATGCCTTTTGTCGGTTTTGATTGGCGATACCGAAAACAAAATGGAGAAATTGAAAAAAACCTTTTCGGACAAACCAACACCAAAGACCATAGGGCGGTTCTGAGTTTGGGTGTGGAATATACGTTGCCAATGCTTGTAATATTACAAGGAGAAGTATTTACAGATGGAAATGTGCGATTTCAGTTAATGAGAGAGGACATTCCCATTTCGCCAAGATTAAGATGGGCCTTTATGGTAAACACCGACAAGGAATATATGACTGGATTTAAGTATATCGTTACTCGGAATTTAGGGATTTCTACGCATTACGATAGCGATATGGGATTTGGATTTGGTGCTAATTTGAACTATTGACAACGAAAATCGGAATTTGCTAATACTTAATGCCATACACACCTGCCCGTCCGGCAGGCGAGCCTGCAATTTCTCACGAATTCAATATTGGTTTTGGTGTTCTTGAATGTCCATATTTCACTAAGGCAAAACACAAGCCAAAAATTACGGGCAGTTTATGTCTTTGCCAGCACTGAAAACCAAGAAGAACAGGATAAAGCCAGTAGGAAAAACTGTGTCATAAATAATAGGCTATTGTAAAATTTATATTTTCTATAACCTTATTGTATGGGTAGTGGTATTTCCCTTTAGCATGTTAACCGGGATCAATGAAGATTTGCTTTTAAAATCAAGTGTGGCGGTTCCACATTTAGGCCGCTATTTTTAGCAGACCCTAAAATATGTTCCAACGCATTTTTTGAAAAACCCAAACGGTCATATTTTGGCTTTAAAAAAGTATTTTAGGTGTACTTTTTAAATGGTTACAGTTTGTAAATTATCCAGTGGGTTCTAATCCGAGACTTATACATAAATCCATTATTCAAAGACCCAACAAAATAGAGGGACTTAGGTAAATCCCAAAAAGGGTAGGTTTTGAGTTAATACTAAAATGCTTTCCATTAACCGAAGTTGACTTTCAACATTAACTTCGTAAGAAAACAAACACTTACAGAAGCTATGATAAAACCCAAACAAGAGATGCCCGATTTGGAACTTTCTTTAATAAACGATACTCAATGGAGTCTATATTCTCAAGAAAGTCAAACTTTTACGATGTTGGTTTTTTATCGTGGATTGCATTGTCCCGTTTGTAAAAAGTACTTACAGGAACTGGCAACTATACTCGAAGACTTCAGTAGTAGAGGCGTCCATTTAATTGCGATTAGTTGCGACAACGAGGAGCGGGCAAAAAAGGCTGGCAAGGAATGGGATATAGCCGAGTTGCCAGTTGGGTATGGACTTTCGATAGAAACTGCAAGAAATTTGGGACTTTTTATTTCAAAAGGTATTTCGAAAAAAGAGCCAGATTCATTTTCTGAACCAGGTCTGTTCTTGGTTCGCCCAGATAATACGCTATACGCTAGTGCTATTCAGACCATGCCCTTCGCGCGACCGAACTGGAACGACATTTTAAACGCAATAGATTTCATTGGCAAGAAAGACTATCCGGCTAGAGGAGGGGAATAATTCGGTCGTTTCAATATAAAAAAAGGAAATCTTCATTTTTTTTTGTGCGCTCCCAGTCATCATTTGATGGAAATTATAACTTGAATTTAACACGAATGGCCATATTTCGATAGATGCAGTCATTTAAAAAAATAAAATATGAAAAGCAATACAGGTATTTTAGCTAGTGACAAAAAACAAATCACATTTATTTATAGTTCAAAATCCCATTTGGGAAAACAAGTATTGGGGTATATTCAAGGTATTAAGAAGAAAATAGAGAGTATAGACATTGTTAAAGAGAATTTAGGGAATGCCATTTGGGTAGAATTGGCAGATAAATTGAACGTTCCGTTGGGCGAACTTTTCGCAAAGGATACCATCGATAGTACTAGAACAGAAAATTCAGAGGATTTTGATACCGACGATTGGTTGAAGCTCGTTAATAAGAACCCGGAATTATTGCAAAGACCTATCGTCGTTAACGGTGACAAAGTAAAGTTGATATCGCATCGCTCTGAAATACTCCAATTTTTCGGTGTCGATTCAGCAGGTCTTGAAAAGACAATGAATCATGAGCCCCCTACAATTTCTTCCACAACTAAAGATGAGGATTTTATTTAGGCGGTTTTAAAACTCAATGTTTTAATTTTAGATTCATTAAATATCAATTTTAGAACAATGAGGATGAACGTTTTTCTGAGCAATTTAAAACACTTAATTTTGCGAAAAAACAGTAATTCACGAATACCTTGAAAAATTAGAACACATCAGCCTTTTTTTTTCAATTGCTTTAGGTTTTATATCAAAGTGAGACTATGTTCAATTTTGAGTATCTAATTTTTTGATGTGATTGCTGAAGATTTTAGTATATTGAAATGAGTCAAAATATTTTTATAGTCATTAACTGCGGCTTTTACCACCTATCCATTCCTCAATCAAAATAAGTTCATAATTTTCAGTGTTCGCTTTATCAAGGTATTACTTTTCGAACTGATGAAAAATGAAAATGGCTATTTTCATTTTTTAGTATTTACTCCTAAGAAAATGCTAAACGAACCAAAGGGTAGTCCAAAAAAAATAAGGTTTGACCCGAAAGAATTTCAGTGCCTAACGAATAAGACAAATTTGTAATTTAGAATTAGGAAAGTCCGCTTTATGCCCATTTAATTTGCCTCGATTGAACAAATACAAACCATCAAATTCAGTTATGGAACTACATTACAAAACCTACCAAAAAATAAAAATATATCTCGATAAGATTCAATGTGCCGTTCAGAATCTGAATCAATTAAAGGAAAGGACGATATTTCCTGAAAATGATGCGATGATTGAAGAACGTTTGACTGAACTTCGATTGATTCAAGCACAGCTTGTTGACTTTTTCTTAAAAGTTCAAATTTCGGTACCTTATGTACCACCTTCGCGTTGCAAGGCTATTATTTCTTGGTATGGTGCAACAACATTACATTCCCCATTAAGTTTTTTAGCTTTTCAAAAGGATTTCTTTAAGGCCGATATGCAGGTAATGGATCAAATAAGGTTCATCATTGCGGACGAAAATATAGTACCTTGTCCGAAGTTCTTGTTTGAAAAACATCTAGAACGGCTAAAAAGAATTCAGCTGGCCGAAACAAAAATAAGGCAAGCCTAATATGTGCGTACAATCGAAATTGAACTTCAAAGTCATTGGCCAAGGAAGAAAGACCATCGTCTTTGTCCACTATTCTGGAGGGGATAGCGGTAGTTGGAAATAGTTGGTCAAGCGACTTCATAAAAACATAGGTGTATTCTATTGACCCTATCTGGTTTCGGTGCTACAAAACCCCTATCGGATTTATAAGTAATTAGACACTATTGCAGTTAGCATTTTGACCTATGCAGTCCAGAAGGCTAATACGTACATTGTATATTTAAAAGTGGAGCTTATAAAAACCAGCCTAATCTCCAAGAAAAAAATAAAATGAATATTAATCTAAAAATAGCCTAACATGAGCAAGGATGAAAAACACCTGAAAAGCGAAAAAACAAATACAAAGGAACAAGCCATTAATCATAAGGAAACCGATGGCAAAGAAATAAATCAGCAAGAACAACAGCGAAGACAAAAACATCAGCCTAGGGACAATGCATAATTACATAGTGTTATAAAACTTAAATCTTTTAATAAAATCGACAAAGTTCTTTTAACTTCCATTTCGTAAAGAAGCGTTGCTCGAATCAGTATTCTTTGCTAAAGATTATGACAGAAAATAATTATGATTTAATCGTAATCGGTTCTGGTTCTGGCGGACTTGGAATTTCTTTATCTATACTTGAACTCGGACTCAAAGTGCTTTTAGTGGATACAAAAGCTGAGAATATTGGTGGGGAATGTCTGAATACAGGGTGCGTGCCCAGTAAGGCAATCATTCATGTAGCGAAGATTATCCATCAGTCCAAAAAGGCGAAGGTTTACGGGCTAACTACCAATGGGAAGGTTTCCCTTGAAAAAGTGAAGGAGTACATAAACGCCAAACAGAACAGCATTCGAGACCATGAAAATGTAGCTTTCTTACGTAAAAAAGGATTGGACATTGTTCTGGGATGGGCCAAATTTCACAATAACAAATCGATTGAAGTCGAAGGTCAAATTTATTCTGGCAGTAAGATTGTAATCGCAACAGGTTCATCGCCAAGAAAATTGAATCTTAAAGGGGTGAACAGCATTAAAACCTATACCAACGAGAATATATTTGACCTTACGGAAATTCCGAAGAACTTTTTATTTATCGGAGCAGGACCAATTAGCATGGAACTAGGTCAGAGCTTTTCAAGATTAGGTTCAAAAGTTACTGTAGTGGATAGGGGTTCGCAAATATTGAATAAAGAGGATGCCGAGATTTCAGAAGTACTTCGCATTCAATTGGAGAAGGAAGCAATTAAATTTTTGATGAATTCGGAGGTGGAGGAAATTACCGCAGATAATAAAGCCATTGTAAAGAATAAAGACGGAAAAATAACAAATGTACCTGTTGATGCCATTTTTATAGGTATCGGCAGGGTGGTTTCTTTCGAGGGAATGGCACTTGAGAAAGCAGCGATTGAATTAAATGAAGATGGGAAAATAGATTTGGATAACAAATTGAGAACATCCAACAAAAATATATTTGTCAGCGGAGATGCCGCCGACAACCTCAAGTTTTCACATGCCGCCGAAATGCATACAGGATTGTTGCTGAATAATTTTTTTTCCCCAATAAAAAAGAAGTTAGACCTTGACCATTTTCCCTGGGTAACCTTTACTGATCCCGAAGTTGCCACATTTGGGTTCAATGAGAAGACGTTGAAAGAAAAGAATATCGGCTACGAACGATTGGTAACCGATTTTTCGGAACACGACCGCGCCGTCACAGATGATTATGAATATGGAAAATTGATTTTATTTATTGAAAAGAAAAAGAATATTTTAAGTTCCGTAAAAATCATCGGTGGTAGTATGGTAGCGCCAAACGCGGGCGAAGTATTTCAAGAACTAATCTTGGCCAATAGTACCGGGATGTCGGCCAGCAAATTGATGAATAAAATATATCCTTATCCTACGGCTGCCAACATCCATAAAGTCACTATTAGAAAGCGTTTTGTAAAAGAATTGAAACCTTGGATGAAAAAGATTCTGCGATGGTTGTATTAGAAACTGGCAAACATCATTTTATACTACACATTACAAACCGGCAAAACACATTGGCCATCTAGATTCAGTAAATCTTTCTATATATTTTAAAGGTAATCCTTGTTTTGAAATACCATATGTTTTTAGAGCACTTACGTCTCATCAATAAAATTTCATTGGAAACAGCGTAATTAATTTGCACTCGTCAAAGAGGAGGAAACCTTCCAAATAATTCCGCTGTCATCGTCATTGACCAAAAGAGAGCCGTCTGGAGCAACAGCAACACATACGGGCCTTCCGTATACTTGACTAGTATCTTCCTCCTTAACGAAACCGGTTAAAAAATCCTCCGGTTTCAAGGGCTTACCGTTTTCGAACGGGATAAATATCACTTTGTAACCTGACAGTTCTGCTCGGTTCCACGAACCATGTTGACCAACAAATGCTCCGTTTTTGTATTTATCAGGAAAATGGTCGGCCGTGTAAAAAGTCAATCCTAACGATGCAGTATGGTTTCCAACAGGTACATCGGGAACGATTGCTTTTTCAACCATTTTGGGGTGGGGATCATCTTTCCATCGAGGGTCTTTTATTTGACCGTAGTAGCTATAGGGCCACCCGTACCATCCACCTTTCTTAACGCTAGTTACGTAATCGGGAACAAGGTTGTTTCCAAGTTTGTCACGTTCATTTACTGCCGTCCAGAGTTCACCGTTGGCAGGATTCCAGTCCATTCCGACAGGATTACGGAGTCCGTCGGCAAAAACGATTTCTCCCGAACCATCTGTGTTTACTTCCAAAATATTCGCCCTACGCACCTCCTTTTCCATACCCTGTTCGCCCGCATTGCTTGCAGAACCTACAGATATGTAAATTTTATCCTTACTCTTATTGGTAATGATATTTCGTGTCCAATGATTGTTATAGCCGCTTGCAGATAGTTCAACGATTTTATCACCAGTTCCTGTTAAAATGGTATCCCCTGCGGTATATGGATATCGATAAAGACCATCTGTGTTGGCGACGTAGAAATAATCATCAAGCACTAACATTCCGAAATTTTGGTTCAAGTCTTTCTTGAAAACATATCGTGCGTCCACTTTACCGTCGGTATTGGTATCTCTCAAAAGGGTAATCTGGTTAGCACTTTCTTTTGTATCCGATTCAGCAACGAAAATATCATTGTTAGGAGCTACGTAGGTCCATCTAGGATGATTCAAGCTATCGGCAAATCGTGTGATCAGAAAACCATCAGGAGCTTTGGGCGTAATACCGTTCGACCATCCGACCACTTCACTGCTATTCGTCACCGATTCGGAACTGTAGGGTGCCTGCAATTCTAATTCACCGATTGCGGTCTCAACGAATACGCTTCCAGTATCAGCTTCTACTACCTTTTCAGATTCTGATAATTTTTTTCCTTTACAGCCTAAAATTGCACAATATGCTAAAATTATAATAAGTGATTTTTTCATTTTTCTCCGATTAGAAATCCTGATTAATAAGTGTTTTACATTGTTTTACATGGAAAATTAGAATTTCCTAAACGATTAGCTGTTCGCAATTACAGTTAGTATTAACCTATTCGATAAAATTGTAATAGGCTCACTAAGATTTTTCAATCGAA
>JBBSKR010000049.1:0-21496 GCA_038256135.1 Flavobacteriales bacterium
GCTTTCGATAAAAAATTTAAATGTTGAGCATTGGATAACTCAGACTTTGTGCTTTCTTCTATCCAATTGATTATACTATCGTTTTCAACCTGATTAGATTGGTTTTGTTGTGTTGATTTATTTTCCGAACAACCAAAAAATAATAAAATCAACAGTAAAAGTTGATTTGAATATTTTACTTTTAAAAACGATATAAGTCTGGACTTCATTCAAAGCAAGTTATAAAAAAGCCTTGAACAATTAAGTTCAAGGCTCATATATATAAATTTTACTCAAGTCTAGGTTAAATGGGTATCGGCACTAAACTTGTCAATTATACAATCACTACAAGCCAAGATTACATCATTCATAAAATCAATTCCAACGGCCGTATTTCCAACAACGTATGTTGCAATTGCTACTACCATTACTACTACTGCCAAGATACTTGTTACTTTTTTCATTTTAGTTGTGTTTTAGGGGTTATTTATTATTACTATACCAAAGTAATACCCTGTTGCAGTTTTAAAAAGAAAATCTAATAACCTTTAGTGAACGACCCATTTCTGCGAGTAAACAGACTAGATCTGAGAGAATTCTTTAATTTAAGGTGGAAAGTGTGTTTTTTGATAGTATTTTTTTAAGGTTATCCATATTCTCCCGATACGATTTTGAAAAGGGGAGGTGCTCATTCACCATTTTGAGTTTACAAACAGATTTGCCGAAATTGATCCGCGAAACATAGTTTGTGTTTACGATATAGCTTTGATGAATGCGCACGAAATTCTTGGGTAGGGTATTTTCAAAAGTCTTAAGTGTTTTATAGGCGTTCGTTTTGCTGCCATCTTTCATGAAGAATTCGGTAGTATTATTATCCGCTTTTAAATATAGAATATCATTGGTATTCAAATAATGATAATCTTTATACGATTGCAAGCAAATAGTCTGTGGGGCTTTTTCTATTGGTACTCTTTTTTTAAGTTTCAAAAGAGATTTACGAATATCAAATTCATTGTAAGGCTTTAGCCAATAATCAAAAAACCCATTTTTAATGGCATCATAGGCATAATCTTTATTAGAAGCTATACCAATTAGCAGTGGAAGGTTGGTAAGATATTGGTGAATTTCCATTACCATATGGAATATTTTCGAAGGATCATCACTAAGATTGATAAAAACAATATCCGGGGAATATTTAAGAATGTCATTAAGACCGTCGGATGGATTATTAGTAGAACCTATACATTCAAAATCGCCATATTCATCCAAAAATGCATGTAATTGCAGAATGGAAACGGCATCCGAATCAATGATGTTATACGTGTACTCCACAAAAATTTAGTGTATACCACTAAGTTAGGCATACACTAAATAATACCTACCAAGAATATCCTTATAAAAATGGAGGATTCTTTTATAAAATGCCTTAGCATTAGTGTTTTGAGAGAAAAAACTTTCAATGAATCAGCTTAGAAATCTATTCTGGCCGTTTTTTTGCTTGGTACGCTCCCAAATCTGGTGCTACTGTTCTTTCAATTCCCGACAGATCCAAAGGAACTGTATTGGCAGCGTTTAATTCTCCCTTGTCGATAACATCTGAATCCAATCCGATTTCAAAATGGTTTTTTGTTGGTAGAAAAAAATCGGTAAAACCATTTAAAATAATCGTATCGTAAGCTTCTGAGTTTTCAAAATCATACAAATGGCTCATTTCGGTGTTGGATGAATGATACTTTATAAAGCAGTTGTGAAAGCTATAATTAAATAAGTTCATCTCATTTGGCCTCAACGAAATTTCTGATTGATTGTTTCCATCAATGATGCAGTTTTTAAAATCAGCCTTGATCAAATCGAAACTATTTTCGCCTTGCGAATTACCATTATTGATTTCCAACGCGGGTCTAGTTCTAAATCCTTTGACCCAGTAATTGGCGATAGTACAATGCGTAAACGAATACGTGCCACCATTTTCACAGCGCAATGTCGATGATCCGGCCCCGCCCAATACGACGTTTTCAGCTATCACCTTGGCGTTTTTGAACCATGAATTATGCTTAAGGCTATTATAGATCCGGCTATTTTTTATAGTTATGGTCTCTATCGAATTGTCTGCCGTACCCTCTGCAAATAGTCCTATCACTGCATTCCGTAAGGTCAAATGATCTAAATAATTATCAGTGCTTCCTTTGGCCATCCATATACCGCCCCATTGTCCGGGAAGGTCTGCAAATGCAGTTTCTAGTCGGTCGCCTTCAAAAATAACCTCGCCATCCAATAATTCTGCATCTTGGCTCAATGTTCCATTAACGTTTATTCTAGCGCCATTTTGAATGATGATTCCCGAATCTTTGTGGAAAAATACCCGTGCACCAGCTTCAATTTGTAATTCCTTTCCATCGGGGACAATCCCATACCCATAGATTACGTAAGGTTTGTTATTGGTAAAGTTCAATTCTTCATCCTTGAATTCAAAACCAATAACCTTAATTTGATTGCCCGCTTCGTCGGACTCCAAAACAATAGATTGAGGATTTTCCTCGGTACCGGATTTTGGAAATAAAAAAACTGCGTCCCGCGCCAAAGTAACCAATTCCACTTCTTGTTGGAAAGGCGCACTATCAAATTGAATGGCGTCGGTATACAAAAGTTCTTTACTGGAACTGTCCGTAATAGCGATGGTTGTTTCAATCAATATAAAAAGGCTATCCTGGGCATAAATCGGAATATTGGTAAATTGTTTCCCCGCAACCCCATCCACATTAAGCCTATAAAAACTTTCGGGACCATTTTTAAGTGATATACTTGGTACTAGCACATCGTCTTTGGTAGTGTTGTAAACTTTTAAGGTATAGGTACTACTGCCGATATTGGAAAAAACAGTGTCGAGATAAACGGTATCCTTGGAGAAAGATAAGTTGCCGGCACTAGCCTCATACTCAAAATCTTTTCGGCATGAAGTACTCCATAAAAGGAAAGACACAAGGGAGAAGGCAATGAGGATTTTGGCTCGCACGTTTTAAAGTATTATTCGGATTATCCTATAAGAATATGTCCTTGATGTCTTCCGATATCCGCATGGGCCTCAAGTTTTTTTTATTTAGTAGACACCATTCAGTACTAGAACGCACAATTAAAGTGTTTGTTTTGCTATGTGTCATTTCAACGACCCTAGTAGATTTTGCCCCTGAACTGGACTCTATATAGGTTGTCAATGTTATAGGGTCATTTAAAATTGCAGCGGACTTGTATTCTATATGATGGGACAGTACCACCCAGATAAGGTCTTCCTGCATTTCTGTTGGAGCTTTTGCCTCCCAATGTTCCTTTGATATGTCTTGAATCCACTGTACATAACGTACATTATTAACATGGTTCAGATCATCCAAATCGTCAACTGAAACCTTTATTTTTTTTTGGAATCCCGGCATTTTATTTTTTCTGGATTTTCACCTCGAATAGAATATTCCAATCTTTTCCGGTAACAAAAAATGTATTGCGTTCTTGATGATAGGCAATACCGTTCAATACATTATCCGTAGCATTCCAATTTTCCGTCTTGGTTATCTTATCACTTAAACCATTAAAATTAATTACCCCTTCAATGGCGCCCGTTGTGCTATCAATAATCATTACACTTGGTTTTTGATATACATTGGCGTATAGCTTTCCATTAACGTATTCAAGCTCATTGGCCTTATTGAACATAGAGGAATTAGTTACGGTCTCAATGTAACCCTCTTCCATCATGGTTTTTGGATTTATGAACCAAATTTTTTCGGTTCCATCACTTTTAAATATTTTTTTACCATCATTGGCAAGACCCCATCCTTCCCTACTTTCACCATATTGAAAGTTGTCCAATTTTTCAAAGTTTTTAAGGTCATAAATAAAGCCCATACCACTTTGCCAAGTAAGTTGATAAATTTTATCGTTCAAAATGGTAATACCTTCACCAAAATAGGTATTGTCCAAATCTATTTGTTCATAAATGGTACCGGTTTTATAATCAAGTTTTCGTAGAAACGACCTGCCCTTTTTTCCTGTGCCTTCATACAAGGTGTCATTGTGAAATTCTAGGCCTTGGGTATATGATCCGGTATCATGGGGGTATTCATTGATGATGGTATAAGTATAAATTTCGGGAGCTTTCTCTGAAAGTACTTTTAAATTTTTAGTTATTTCAACGCTATCGCCTTCAAAATTTATTTTCGCAACCAAAAGCTTGTTGCCAAGTGTAGGAACGTTTATGGGCAGTTTATTTCCATTAGAAGTAATTTCTACACCATCAATACTGTAGCTAACGTTCTCTATTGCCTTGTCTTTCCTGTTTCGAATACTCACCCCGACCTCATCGTTTTGATTTACTTGTTTCACATTTCCTTCCAGTTCTATGTCGAACAAAGAGGATGCTTTTTGATTTCCACTACCGCAGGCCAGGAAAAAAAAGGAAACAAAAATCATACAAAAATTTTTAGCTATGCTCATTAAAAATTTGTTTGTGATTATATTTTAAATGTTGAAAAAAACTCTTCTTGTTATGGGTAAGCAATTTAATTCATAAAAATTAGAAACTAAAAGGATTGGGAAAGTTTTAAAAGATTGTATATTTGCTATTGGCAAGTCCTACACGACCAGCTCCTGTAGAATCCCCCAGGGTGGGAACACAGCAAGGGTATACGGTCGTAGCGGTGCGATGTAGGTAGCTTGCCTTTTTTTGTACCTTATACCCAAATAATTTTATAAGGGATAACGTATTCAGAATTAGGCTCATGTACGGTTCTAGCATCACTTATTTTCCAAATAAATGAAATCAAAAGTAGTTCTAATAACAGGTGGGTCTTCCGGTATTGGAAAAGCTATAGGCTTGCATTTAAAGGAAAAGGGATATATTGTTTATGGTACTACACGGGATATCTCAAAATATCCATCATTTACTGAATTTCCACTTTTAGAAATGGATGTACGAGAAACCCAAACCATTACGGAAGCGGTTGCATCGTTGCTGGAAAAGGAATCGACAATTGATGTACTTGTAAACAATGCGGGTATCGGCATAACGGGTCCTATGGAAGAAACACCGCAAGAGGAAATTATAAAGGCTTTCGCAACGAATTTTAATGGTCCGTTATGTGTTATCAACGCAGTACTTCCTATCATGCGCGAGCAGCAAAATGGGTTGGTCATCAATATCACTTCAATCGCGAGCTATATGGGTCTACCTTATCGTGGTATATATTCCGCAACAAAAGCAGCTCTTGAATTGGTTACGGAAAGTTATAGATTGGAAACGAAGGAATTTGGGGTTCATTTTACTACATTGGCCCCTGGTGATTTTGCCACTAATATAGCATCCGGCAGGTATCACACCCCAGTATATGACCATTCTCCCTATAAAAAAAAGTATAGCAGTACATTGGAGGCAATTGATGCCGATGTAGATAATGGCGGTGATCCAAGGGACGTTGGAATAAAAATAGCGAAGATTATTGAAGCCAAAAATCCAAAACCTCATTACAAGGTGGGATCCTTTGTTCAAAAATTCTCTATTTCGCTTAAAAGTATTTTACCAGGCCTTTGGTTTGAAAGGTTGTTACAAAAACATAGCTCGCATTAAATTCAGCGTAGCGTTACGACTCGTTATAAGATTTTAAATCAATTATGGTAGATATTGGAAAAACCATCGACTATTAGAGCATTGTCCGTAATTATGGCTTTATTCATTGGATAAAGTACCAGGGTTTCAGTAAGCTCCCTAAAATTATTGGAGTGGTATTGCGTTTCAGGATCTATATTTAAATTCTTCAGAATTACCCTCCAGTAATTAAAGTCTGTATTAACATTGATGCCTATAAACTCATGGCTTGGCCTTTGTTCCTTTAAATCAGCTACTCGTTCAAAAATATCTAGATATTGTTTTTTATTGTTTCCAGACCAAAAATAAAAGAGAACTTTTTTGTTTTTTGCAATTTCGGGTAACGTGCTGCTTTTTTCATCAAAAGAAACTACAGTTAAATTTGGTATTGTTTTAAAAGGTTGAAGATTGACAATTCCTTGGTACAGATTTTCAATTTCCTTAATATGCATGTTATTCTTGGAAACCGACTTGAATTCATTTAAAAATACTTCCGTATTTTCTGGAACGTCCTGTTTTTTAAGTAAATAATCAACGGCAACATTTCTAAATAAATTATCCCTTAATTCCTTTTCTACCACCAAACTATCAATTAAATGGAGCTTGTGCTTGTTGAAGTGTAATTGTTTGCTTGAATCAATACCTCCACCTCCAGTTTCACATCTTTTGATACATGCCATATAAGAAAGATTACCAAAATGCGCCTTCATAAAATCGTAATAGGGCCTTAAATAGGTGAGATTTTGATTATTGTAATCGAGTTGGTTCCGATAGGCGTAAAAATCGTTTGGAAGATTATGCATATTTTCCTCCGTTGTTTTTCGTTTATGCTGAAAAGGGTAAATTTCTTTATAAAGGTTATAGGTGTAATCGATACTACCTATTAGCAATTCGTAGCCATCCTTAGACATGGTCGTTTCGGACTTTAAATCGTTTAGCCGATTTATTTTTTCGTTTTTGAGCGATTCAATTTTACCTAAAAAATCGATAGGTTCAAGTTCATAGTATTGAGTATACATCGCTTCATCCTCCTTCTCGGCAGCTAGAAATAGTTCCAACAGAAAATTATTCAATTCCTCGTTGCTTCCTGAAAAAACTAAAGATTCATCAAAATAAAGTGTATTGAGGCGGGCCATTAGGCTATCTCCTTTTTCCAAGTAGACATATTGTTGTTCGGGTGCAAGATAAAAATGATACAAACCGTTCTCAACAGCCGGCAAGTTAAATTTAAAGCGATTCTTTTCATCAAGTTGAGCGGAATCAATTTTTTGCCTTCCCTTGAACAATACAACTTGGTTGCTTGTAGGATTTACAATTTCACCAGCGAAAAGTACAGTATCGGAGTCTTTTTTGGTAGTGGAACAACCCACTAAGAGAACAATAATTGTAGATAGTAAAATTTTTGTCATAAAGTTTAAGGGACTGTTGCACATCAAAAATAGCGAACATAGGTGCTGGTTGCTGTTAATGGCTAGTTAAATATCAAGACCAGCTATCTTAACGACCGTTAAATGAAATTGATGGGTAACAAGCTAGAATGAGCCTATAAATTCTGTATTTTTGCACGGATTTTTAAAATTTTGTTATTATGCTATCCGTATCCAATCTATCGGTTCAATTTGGGAAAAGAGTTTTGTTCGACGACGTGAACGTAGCGTTTACACAGGGCAACTGTTATGGAATCATTGGCGCCAATGGCGCCGGTAAATCTACATTTTTGAAAATCCTTGCCGGTCAAATGGACCCTACCTCAGGTCATGTTCATTTAGAACCGGGCAAAAGAATGTCCATTCTCGAGCAAAACCATAATTCTGCCGATGCCTATACCGTATTGGAAACCGTGGTTATGGGTAACAAGCCCCTATATAAGATTAAAAAGGAGATAGACGCCCTTTATGCCGATTATGATGATAAAAATGCAGATAGAATAGGGGAGTTGCAAGTAATATTTGAGGAGATGAACGGCTGGAATGCAGATAGCAATGCCGCTGCCTTACTTTCTAACCTGGGTATCAATGAAGATTTGCATTATACCTTAATGTCCGTACTTGACTCTAAACTTAAGGTACGTGTGCTTTTGGCCCAGGCATTGTTCGGTAACCCCGATGTATTGATTATGGATGAGCCTACCAACGATTTGGATTATGAAACCATTAGTTGGTTGGAGAACTTTTTGGCCGATTATGAGAATACCGTAATCGTTGTTTCCCACGACCGTCACTTTTTGGATACCGTTTGTACCGATATTGGGGATATCGATTTTGGCAAGTTGAACCTTTATTCGGGTAATTATACTTTTTGGTACGAGAGTAGCCAATTGGCGGCGCGCCAACGAGCGCAACAGAATAAAAAAGCGGAAGAGAAGGCCAAGGAACTTCAGGAGTTCATTAGTCGTTTTAGTGCAAACGTTGCCAAGAGTAAACAGGCAACTTCCCGTAAAAAGATGCTTTCAAAATTAAAGGTAGATGATATCAAACCCTCTAGCCGAAGGTATCCTGCGATTATTTTTGATCGTGAACGGGAAGCGGGCGACCAAATATTACATGTGGAGGGACTATCAGCCTCTACCGATGATGGGGAAATTCTTTTTGAAAATATTAATATCAATTTGGCGAAAGGAGATAAAATCGCAATCATATCAAGGGATTCTAGGGCAACATCGGCTTTCTATGAAATTATCAACGGAAATAGTAAGGCGGATAAGGGTACATTTCAATGGGGTGTGACCACTACCCAATCTTATCTACCTGCAGATAATTCTGCTTTTTTTACCGAAACTATAAACCTTGTAGATTGGTTACGCCAATATGCAAAAACGGAGGAAGAGCGGGAAGAGGTTTATATCCGTGGATTTTTGGGTAAAATGTTGTTTAGTGGTGAAGAGGCACTTAAAAAATGTACCGTACTATCAGGAGGCGAAAAAGTTCGTTGTATGTTAAGTAGGATGATGATGATGCGTGCCAATGTTTTGATGCTGGATGAACCTACCAATCACTTGGATCTTGAAAGTATTACCGCTTTTAACAATTCCCTTAAGAATTTCAAAGGAACGGTACTTTTTACGACGCATGACCATGAATTTGCGCAAACAGTAGCAAATAGGATCATAGAATTAACCCCTAAAGGCAATATTGACCGTTATTCTACGTTTGATGAATATATGTCTGACAAGGCATTAAAGGAGCAGCGTAATAAAATGTACGCTGTAACGGCATAGATTAGATTAACCCAAATCAATAATCTTATGAAAACCTACAGTCATGTGGCCATTATCTTTATGGCCCTTAGTTTCGTAGCTTGCGAAAAATCAACGGTAGTTGATTCTGAACAGGCCCCAACAAATTTAGATGCAGACTACACCCTTTTTTTAAAAAATAACAATCGTTTGAATACGAATGTGTTAGGTTCTACGGATGCAGGTTTGGTTATGAAAAATGGTGCCAATGCGTTTGATGAGATGCCTTCTAACTCCTTAAAGTATCGAACAGGGGAAGAAATCAGTTTCTTCTATATTAGTAATTGTGAGGCTTCATTAAAAATTTACAATGTCACAAATGATACCGCTAGGGAGTTGATTATTTTTGATGACTTAGATCCATGTACACTTAAGGTTACAGCTGTTGCACATACTAATGACTTTGCTTTTCTGTCATACGTTCGCGAGTTGCAAGGAAAGGACAAGCAATATATGGTGCGTTTCATTTCATTGACTACCGACATCGCAACATTTATTGATATTCCTTTAGAAAAGAAACCGGTTGATTTGGTGCCCTCATTAAATAGATTATTTGTTTTGACCTTGAATGAATTCGTCACCAATGAATTTCATCTGTCGGTAATCGATATGACTTCAAAGGATACCTTGATGGAGGTGGATTTAGGCTTTGATGCCACCAAGCTATTCAAAAATAACGCTAACAAAATAATTATCAGTTATCCAGAACTGCATACTGTATTAGATCCCATTACCTTGAAAAAGACCTATACCATGTATGGTAAGGACACAGCTCCGGGATTCTTATCCACTAAGGATTCATTCATGGATTCCTAAGGAAGAATGTTCTTTCAAAAAACAATTACAGCTGCTAGTATTGAAACAGTACCCGCCATTTATGATTTCGAGAAAAATAATACAGTAGTCTATCTTTATGAAAATTTCTTAACAGAAGCAGAATTGAACGTACAATATAATATAGGTATGACCACTTCAATAGGCTATGACGAGAAAAACGATTTTGTGTTGATTGGTTACCAAAAGAAAGGCCAACAGAACAAAGGAGGTATTCTAAGAATAAGTCCCTCACCTGATTTTAAAATAATTGACAACATAGACCTAGAGGGTGTGCCCCAGACTATTTTTGTGAATTAAATCCTATGTTTCTTCAAGATATTTTTAACTATTAAAGTATTTACTGTTCCAAATTGCAGGGTTGAAGTTTTTGCCTAGTGCAAATCCATAGAATATAACCACTGCGGCTATTGATTTGAACATGAAAAAAAAGATGATCCAAAACTCGGCACTTGAACTCGATTTGGAAAAAAGGCCTTCTGGAACAAACAAGGTAGCTAAGTAGCTTATAGCAAATACCAACAGCGATAGGTTGATAATGCCCTTAAACGGCCACATTAACATTTTACGTAATGGATGTAGGTCATTTCCCCATTGATGAATAAGATAATGGTAACCGTTACCGATCGGGGCGAACAATAAAGGGTCATCTTTATCCTCTAGTTTAAATAGTTTTGAGGGGGCTAATATTTTAAATCCCTTGATTTCTAGATTGTGCGTTCGCTCTAAGGATTTAATCTTGGATATTGCTTCTGCAGGTATTTCTCCCTTAAAATATTTAGAATCCAAAAAGCGTAAGCGGTAATCAATACAAATATTTTTGATTTCATCTATATGATAAATACGTGAAGTCTCCAGTATGTCAAAAATGAATTGATTTCTTTGTGTTCCTTTACCAGTTGTAATGTTTTTTTCTATCCGATCTATTTCATTGTCCAGATTTGCGAGTATCTTATATACTTCTTCTAATCTGTTTTCTTCTGAAAAGGAACGTTTTGATCGAGCACGATGTAATTTTTCTTGAATATTCGTTTTTGGTAGCAACATTTTTCTTTTTTTAGCAATACTCTCAAAGTTAGCTAAATAATGAATTTAAAGAAATTCTGTCTAACCAAATTAAATGTTAATAAAATGCTAAATATCCTAAGTATAATTTATTCAGCTGAAGCATAGCTCTTGATATTGAATCTTGACGATGAAATCGTAACAGTTCATCGATTTTTTGAACATTACCACAATAGAATCAAGCACATGAAAAACTGGACATCCCACCTCTTACTGTGGGCATTATTTCTGAGTTTGTATAGCGCTGCACAGGAAAGTAATGAAGAATTCCCCTTCAAGCTAATGCTGCCCTGCTTTAAAAAATCCGAAAAATCTATATTGGAGCACACTGCTTCATTGGAAAAGCATTCTACATTTTTGAAAGTATTAAAACCTACCAATTTGGATCAGGTATTGGCGTATAATGGAGAATTTACCGTTTTCGCCCCATCCAATATGGCATTCGAAAAATTGTCTAAAATCACTATCGATACCCTTTTAGACCCAAAAAATAAAAACGTTTTAAAATCGATAGTATCCTATCATATTATAGCGGATAAATTATCGGCTTCCACTATTTTAAGGGCTATGTGCCGTGGTAACGGAACCGCCAAGTTTACAACCATGCAAGGGGAGAAGATAATGGCTAGTATGAGGGGTTTGGATATACTCCTAACCGATAAAAATGGAAATCAGGCAATTATCATAGCAGCGGATTCCAATCAATCCAATGGAATAATACATGAGATAGATACGGTTTTTTTACCTGCAAAAATGTTTTGACTAGCGCAGGGTAGCTCCCAGATTGAGCTCATAAGCCGATTGGAGCTTTGACATAATCTTATCTATTTGCTTCTCTGTCAATGTGCTTTTGTCATCCTGCAAAGTAAAACTCACTGCGTAGGATTTTTTTCCAGCCGGTAAATTTTTTCCTTCGTAGACATCAAATAGGGTCAAATCCTTTAAGAATTTACGTTCTGCTCCATACCCTACCTCATAGATTTCTTTATAGGTCAACTTTTGGTCCAATAACAGTGCAAAATCCCTTTTAACTTCAGGATATTTTGGGATGTCCTTAAAGAGAATAGCCGTCTTGCTTAGTTGTTTTAAAATCAAGTCCCAATCAAAGTCAGCATATAAAACAGCTTGCTTAATATCAAAATGTTTACGAATGGCTGTTTTAACTATTCCAAAAGAAACCAAGGTGTTTTTTTGATAGGAAAAAGATAGGCCCTCTGAAAATATTGGTGATGCAGTCGGTTCGCTTTTGAAATCCACAATCCCTAGGCGGATCAAAATAGTTGTTACGATGGATTTCAACTCAAAAAATCCGGTAGTTTGAACCGGGTTTGTCCAGCTTGGCTCAGCAGAAGCCCCAGAGAGTAAAATACTTAGATATTTACGTTCTATTCTTTTGTCTTCCTTACTTTGGTATGTTTTGCCAAATTCGAACAACTTAAGGTTCGACCTTCTTCGGTTAATATTGTAACTAGCAGTTTCAAGCGCTGAAAATACCGATGCTCGCCTTAATTCGGATAAATCACCACTAAGTGGGTTTACTATACGAACCGACTTATATTCACTTTCCCCTTTTTCAAAAAGTGTGCTATACTCCGGATTCGTAAGACTGTTCGTAAGAATTTCAAAATACCCTTTCGAAGCCAAAACATTTCCTATGGTTCTTTGAATTGTATGGTCTTCCGTTGGCGTAGTGGTAGCCACAGATGCATTTAATTTTTCGCTAAATGCGATATTATTATACCCATAAACCCGTAAGATTTCTTCTATGACATCTACCTGCCGTTGAACATCTACCCGATAAGATGGAACTTCAAGGCCCATACCCGCTTCGGTTACGTTCTTTACCTTTATATCTAGCGATGCCAAAATAGATTTTATTGTATCCCGAGGAATTTCCTGCCCAATTAATTTATTAATTTTCTCAAATGCCAAGAACACCTCAAAGTTTGCTTTTTTGTTTGGATATAAGTCGACGATGTCTGAGGTGATATCACCACCTGCAATCTCTTTGATCAACAATGCCGCACGTCTCAGACTATATTCTACATTTTCAATATCAATACTACGCTCAAACCTAAATGAAGCATCTGTATTCAATCCGTGTCTTTTGGCAGATTTCCGTATTGAAATAGGATTGAAATATGCGCTTTCCAGAAAAATAGAGGTAGTTTCCTCGGTCACTCCTGAACCTAGCCCGCCAAATATACCAGCCAAACATAATGGCTTTTCGGAATCACAAATCATAAGATCATCCTCGTGCAAGGTTCTTTCAACACCATCCAAGGTTATAAACTTGGTGCCCTTTGGCAAGGTCTGGACGACAATTTTATTGTCCTTTATTTTTGCCGCATCAAAAGCATGCAATGGCTGTCCCAATTCATGTAGTACATAATTGGTAGCATCTACCACATTATTTTTGGGGGTGAGGCCAATGGCCCTTAGTCTGTTTTTAAGCCAAGTAGGGGAGGGTTGAATAATAAGATTACTCAACGTAACCCCACAATAACGAGGTGCCAACGTACTATCCTTGACATCAACATCTATTTTCAAAGAACGGTCGTTGATATTAAAATGACTCGTTGAAGGCGTAATCAGTTCTTTGGAAATTTCCTTTTGCTTGAGGCCGGCCTTAAGGTCCCGAGCTACACCGAAGTGACTCATGGCATCTGCGCGGTTCGGTGTAAGTCCGATTTCAAAGACCTCGTCTTCTTCAATTTCAAAAATTTCGGCACAGGGTGTACCAACCTGACTATCATTATCCAATACCATAATACCCGAACGACTTGCACCTAGACCCAATTCGTCCTCCGCACAAATCATTCCATGACTTTCTTCTCCTCGAATTTTCCCCTTTTTTATAGTCCAATCTTCCCCATCCGCAGTATATAAAGTTGTTCCAATAGTAGCTACTGGAACTTTTTGACCCTTGGCTACATTGGTTGCTCCACAAACAATTTGAACTGGAGCATCAGCACCTATATCCACCATGGTTACGTTCAGCTTGTCTGCGTTGGTATGCTTTTCGCAACTCAGCACGTGTCCGACGACCACACCTTTCAGCCCACCTTTTACAGATTCAAATTTCTCAATACCTTCTACCTCTAATCCTAAATCCGTCAAAAGAGCTGCTGTTTTTTGGGATTCCCAATCTATTTGTATGAACTGTTTTAACCAGTTATATGATATTTTCATTCAAAGAATTTAAAGGCCGTAAAGATAAAACAATGCCTGTACACATTCAATAAGCTGTTAAGTGTTTCTTTTAATTTTTAATTTTGATATATAAGTCGTTATTTCGATCCTTAAAATCGGAATGAATATGAGAACATCTATTGTAATATTAGCCATTTTTATGCTTTTGGTTTCCTGCAATGAAAATATGGAGGAACATCGATTGAACGAAGGTATCTGGCGAGCAGAACTTAAGGTAATGGATAATGAATTACTTCCCTTTAATTTTAAGGTCAATAAAAACGCAACTGGGGATTATACGATGCAGATCATGAATGCAGATGAGGTTATTGATGTTGATGAGATAAAGTTGATAGGTGATTCGATTGTGATACAGACACCTGTTTTTGAAGGGTATTTAGCGGGTAAGTTTACAGAAAACAGTATCAAGGGAGAATTTATCAAAGAGAGCTTGGACCGGATCGTTCCTTTTGAAGCTTCATATGGTTTGGAGGAACGGTTTACGACCAATAAACCTAGCACAAAGGATGTTTCAGGGTTGTGGGAAACTTACTTTAACCCCAATGTAGCGGATGAATATGTAGGTAAGGGAATATTTTTACAGGAAGGTAATCTAGTAACCGGTACTTTTAGAACCACTACGGGAGATTATCGTTATCTCGAGGGTGTGATGGATGCAGATTCCTTGAAATTGTCGGCATTTGACGGGGCCCATGCTTTTTTGTTCACTGCGAAGGTTACGGATTCAAGCATGATGGGTACTTTCTATTCAGGGAATCATTCTAAGGAGGCCTTTGTGGCTAAAAGAAATGATGGCTTTGAATTGCCTAGTCCTGATTCATTAACATTTATGAATGAAGGATATGATAAACTGGCCTTTACATTTCCCGACGCCAACCGTAACCAGATTTCGTTGTCCGATGAACGTTTTATTGATAAGGTGGTCATTGTACAACTAATGGGTACCTGGTGTCCCAATTGTTTGGATGAAACAAAATTTTTGGTAGAATATTTAGGTAAAAACAACGACCAAGATTTACAAGTCATCGGATTGGCTTTTGAATCTGCAAAAACTAAGGAAAGCGCATTTGAAGGAATTCAACGACTTACGGAGCGAATTGGGGTTACCTATCCAATAGTTTTGGCACAATTCGGTTCATATGACAAAGGGCAGGCACAACAAAAATTACCTATGTTAAATCATGTCCTTTCCTATCCAACGACCATTTTTATCGACAAAAAAGGAACAATACGAAAAATCCATACCGGTTTTAACGGTCCGGCAACAGGAGAGAAATTCGTGGAATTTAAAAAGGATTTCAATCAGTTGGTCACACAACTAACCGCAGAATAGCGACGTGATTAAATAATGGTAGATTTTCCTAAACCGATATTTTCATCGTTCATTTTAAAACTGCCGTCCAACTCCATAATATTATCGGCAATAAAATCACCGACATAATTTGTTCCATATTTGGAACTTCCCAAAATATCGGGAGTGACAATTTTTTTTGAAAAGGATTTAAGCACAGCTGCCACAACAGCATCGGATTCTTCGTGCATTTTAAAATGTTGTAATAACATGGCCGTACTTAGGATAGAAGCCACAGGGTTTGCTATGTTTTTCCCTTTTGCATTAGGGTAAGAACCGTGAATAGGTTCAAACATGGCATAATCACTTCCAATGGAAGCAGAAGGCAACAAGCCAATAGATCCTGCGATAACACTTCCTTGATCGGATAGTATATCCCCGAACATGTTGTCCGTTAGTATCACATCAAACTGTGATGGGTTTAAAATCATCTGTACGGCTGCATTGTCGATAAAAAGACAATCCAATGTAACATCAGGATAACTTTCGGATATGGTTCTGACCACCCGTCGCCACAGTCGTGAAGTTTCCAGCACATTGGCCTTGTCGACCAAAGTTACTTTCTTCTTCCGTGAGCGGGCCGATTTAAACGCAAGGTGTGTAATTCTGCTTATTTCCTTTTCGGTGTAGGTGCAGGTATCCGTTGCAGAATTTTGATTTTCGTCATTGATTTTATGTCCGTAGTAAATTCCGCCAGAAAGTTCCCTGAAAATGACAAGGTCTGTATTTTGCACACTATTTTTAGGCAACGGAGACTGTTTTACCAACGATGGAAATACTTTTACCGGTCTAATATTGGCAAAAAGGTCTAATTCTTTCCGTAGTTTTAACAACCCTTGTTCTGGCCAAACTTTGGCCCTCGGGTTATCGTCAAATTCAGGTAGGCCCAAGGCACCGAATAACGTAGCATCTGCCTTTTTGCAGATCTCCAATGTTTCATCGGGAAGTGGACTCCCGGTTTTCTTTATCGCGGATGCTCCAATAAGCGCTTTTGTGAACGTAAAACTATGGCCAAAAGTCTCCTCTACGGACCGTAAGCACTTTAAGGACTGTGCCACTACCTCCGGTCCGATTCCGTCCCCCTCTAAAACAGCAATGTTTAAATGCATAACTAGCTTATATTGTGAAGGTCTATTTTGGTAGCCTCAATAATTTGGTGAATATCCTGATCTTTCACTTCTTTTCTTGAATCCGCAAATTTTAAAAATTCTTCGTATACCTTATCAAGCTGTGTTTTTGTAAGTTCATAACCAACAATTTTAGCACGATAGGCCAAAGCAGCGCGTCCACTGCGTGCGGTCAAAACTATGGAAGATTCGGTAACACCAACATCGGCAGGATCAATAATTTCATAGGTTTCCCTATTTTTGATTACACCATCTTGATGAATACCCGAGCTATGCGCAAAGGCGTTTGCACCCACAATCGCTTTGTTGGGCTGTACGGGCATGCCCATATTTTTAGACACCATTTGACTCGTGTCAAAAAGCAACTTACTGTTGATGGTGGTATCAAAATTAAGGCCTGGATGTTGGCGCATAATCATGACAACTTCCTCTAATGAGGTATTGCCGGCTCGTTCTCCTATACCATTAATAGTGCATTCTATCTGTCTAGCCCCATTCACTACTCCTGCAATGGAATTGGCGGTTGCCAAACCTAGGTCATTATGGCAATGGCAAGAAAGTATGGCCTTATCAATTCCCTTGACATTTTCACGTAAGTACTTCATTTTGGCACCATATTCCTCTGGTAGACAGTATCCTGTGGTATCGGGAATATTTAAAACGGTTGCACCTGCTTTAATTACCGCCTCGCAAACACGGGCCAAAAATTCGTTATCGGTACGACCGGCATCTTCGGCATAAAATTCTACATCTTCCACAAAGGTCTTGGCGTAGCTAACTGCGGCTACCGCCCTTTCAATAATGGTATCCCTATTAGAATTGAACTTGTGTTTGATATGAGAATCAGATGTCCCAATGCCTGTATGTATTCTTGGCATTTTCGCATATTTCAAAGCTTCTGCAGCCACCTCGATATCTTTAGGAACGGCACGCGTCAATCCACAAACAGTTGCATTCTTAACGAGTTTTGCTATCGCTTCAACAGATTTGAAATCACCGGGACTAGAAACTGGGAAACCGGCTTCTATGATATTTACCCCCATTTCGTCCAAGCGCTCTGCGATGACCAATTTTTGCTCCATGTCCAACTTACAGCCAGGAACTTGTTCTCCATCTCTTAACGTGGTATCAAAAATTTGTACTATATCTTTACTCATTATATTTACGTAGTTTTACTAGTCAAACGAATATATGACCTAAATCACAAAAAATACGAATTTTGTTAGGTCATTTACAACGTTAAGACACTTTTTTAGGTATATAGTATATTGAATTTCAATTATTTAAACTCTTTTTATTACGATGACAAATGCGCATAAAGATGCTTTGTTCGTTTTGGTCAAATCACTTTCAAAATCTGAGAAGCGTCAATTTAAGCTTTATGTAGGCAGATTGGGTGTAAATACAGATGCCAAATTTTTGGCGCTTTTCAATTTGTTGGATAAAATTAAGCAATATGATGAGAAATTAATACTAGAAAGTGGTATTGTTAAAAAAGCGCAACTTTCTAATTTAAAGGCGCATCTCTACAAACAGATTTTAGTAAGTCTACGATTGAATCCCGTTAACCAGAATATAAGGGTCCAGATTAGGGAACAGTTGGATTTTGCCACAATTTTATATCAAAAGGGTCTTTATAAGCAGAGTTTGAAGATTTTGGACAAGGTGAAGACTATTGCAATTGACAATGAAGAAAAAAATATTGCCTACGAAATTGTCGAGCTGGAGAAAATTATCGAAACACAATACATTACCCGTAGTATTCCTGATCGTGCAAATGAACTGGCCATACAAGCGAAAGAGCTCTCTGGCCAAAATGTAATGACCAGTAAACTTTCCAATCTATCCCTTCAGTTATATGGTATGATGTTGAAAGTGGGTTATGTTCGTAGTGATGAGGACTATCAAAAAGTTAAAAAATACTTCAACGATCATTTACCATTGTACAATATTGAGGACTTAGGATTCCGAGAAAAACTTTGGTTGTACAAGGCATATCTGTGGTATAGTTTTCTTACCCAGGATTTTTTGTCCTGCTTTAAATATTCCAGCAAATGGGTTGACCTGTTTTACGAAAACAAGGAGATGATATGGCTCAATCCTGTGTTCTTTTTAAAGGGAAATCATTATTTGTTAGAATCCTTATTTTATGTACAATACAGCTCTCAATTTAAAGAAGTACTTGAGCAATTGGAAGGTACGATTAAGGATAAGGAATTCCCCAATAACGATAATATAAATTCCTTAGCTTTTATATATATCAACGCGAACAAATTGAATCTACACTTTTTGGAAGGTACATTCGAGAAGGGACTGTATTTGGTGAAAATTGTGGAATATGGTATCAACAAACATCGCGATAGAATTGATGTGCATCACGTTATGGTGCTCTACTATAAAATCGCATGTTTATATTTTGGAGTAGGTGATAACAAAACATGTATTCAATATCTTAAAAAAATTATCGAGAACAAAAACTTGAAAATGCGCGAAGATTTAATGTGTTTTGCCCGGGTTTTGAGTCTGGTAGCACATTATGAGGCGGGTATGGACTATCACTTGGAAGTGCAGTTAAAAAGCACTTATAAGTTTCTTTTAAAGATGAACGACATGCATGCCGTGCAAAAGGAAATGATTAAATTTTTAAGGAGTCTTGGTGGAATTTATCCGAACCAGTTGAAGGCGGAATTTCAAAAATTATACACGGAGTTAAAAAAGTATGAGCATCATCCATACGAGAAAAGGGCATTTTTATACTTGGATATACTTTCTTGGCTAGAGAGTCATTTGCAGAACAAGCCGGTTTCCCAAATCATAAGGGAAAAGGCGATGGCCCATACCCGATAGCTGTAGTTTTCGAAGATGAAAAAATTGCATATTCAGCATATACTGGAAATAAATTTGGCTATGTTTTTCATAGCTACATCTGGTGCATTAGGCCGGTATGTGCAATTACCGGTTCCTGTGACCATTGGTACAAGAGCCATTTTAGCCTTTTTGGCACTTTACCTATTCTGCAAATGGAAGGGGAATTCGCTACATATAAAACGGGAAGATTTTGCAATCATCCTACTAAGTGGTTTTTTAATGGGGGTCCATTGGATCGCTTATTTCTACGCGTTAAGGCTTTCGACCGTTGCAATCGGAATGCTGTCCCTGTTTACATATCCAGTCTTAACCGCCTTCTTGGAGCCTTTGATTTTGAAAACAAAATTTCAGCGCGTTCATTTGCTTTTAGCTTTTTTGGTCCTCTTGGGAATGTATTTCTTAAGTCCGAGTTTCGATATTCAAAATTCCTATACCATCGCAATCGGATTTGGGCTACTCTCTGCCTTGGCCTATGCATTGAGAAATATTTTATTAAAGCAGAAGGTTGCTGTTTATAATGGATCTACGCTCATGGTCTATCAAACCGGAATCGTAGGGGTACTCTTATTACCATTCCTTTTTACCGTAACGCCAAAATTAATTGTAGGACAGTGGGAAGCTTTGGTGGCTTTAGCCATTTTAACCACGGCAATTGGGCATACCTTATTTATAATGACCTTCAAGCATTTCAACATTACCACGGTTAGCATTATTAGTAGTATTCAACCGGTTTACGGCATCCTTATCGGCGCTGTTTTTCTTTCTGAAATACCAAAAGGGACTACCATTCTGGGAGGACTGCTCATTTTAGGATCGGTAATCATAGAAAGTGTACGTGCGAAAGAAGCCGATATTGCCTCTTGATGTTATTGGAAGAATTTATGTTTAGTAAGTTTAAAAAATAATAAAATTAAAGACAGGCATTCCAAATGGGATCATTGGGCAAAGGGGCGACAATTTCTAGGGTTTCTTTCTTTACAGGATGTGTCAAACTTAATTTGTACGCGTGTAAATGTATGCTTCCATTATCATTACTTCTATTAAACCCATACTTTAAGTCACCTTTAATAGGGCATCCAATAGCAGTCAATTGAGCTCTTATCTGATGATGCCTTCCGGTCTCTAAATCTATTTCCAATAAGTAATAATTATCTAGGCTTTGAATCAATCGGTAGCTTAGAATAGCCTTCTTGCTTTCGGGCACTTCTTTGGTATTGGCGTAGGATTTGTTTTGCTTTGTATTTCGTTTTAACCAATGCACTAATTTTTTTTCAGGTTCATCCGGTCTATTCTTTACAATGGCCCAATAGGTTTTCTTCGCTTCTTTCTCCGCAAACATTTTATTAAGCCTGGGCAAAGCTTTAGAGGTCTTCGCGAAAACGACAATACCGGAAGTCGGTCTGTCCAATCGATGTACAACCCCTAAATAAACATTACCTGGCTTGTCGTACTTTCTCTTCAAAAATGCTTTGACAGTTTCGCTTAGTGGTCTATCGCCGGGTTTATCTCCCTGTACAATATCCCCAGGACGTTTATTGATAATAATCAAATGATTGTCCTCAAAAAGGACTTGCAGGTTATCAACTGTGGAATGTTGTTTTTTTGACAAGCTTCTTTAGTTTACTTTTTGTGACTATTATTTTAAATAGCTGAAATCAATGTCTTTATAGCATAATACCACATAGAAATTATTCAAATTTTATAATCGACCATCAACCATTAGCTAGAACGAAAGCTTTCTCCCCATTACAACAAAGAAAATTAAGATGAACATTCCAGCGGTTACTGCGATATCCGCTATATTAAATATTCCAGTCCTCAAAAACCCTAACCTAATCTGGAAAAAATCGGTTACGGAACCATGGACTATGCGATCTATCAAATTACCGATACCTCCTCCGATGACCAGAGCAAAAGCTAGCAGTAAAAATTGATTTAAATTGGGCCTGGTCAAGGTCCTGTAGAGCAGGATGATTAAAACCAAAAATGGTAATCCTTGAAAAAAAATTCGTTTGGCAATAGGAGGGAAGTCCTGACCAAAGCCCAGCATAGCTCCTGTATTCTCAACATTGGTGAGAATGAAATGATGTCCTATAACGGGGATATATTCACGAGGCTCGACTTTTTGTCGCGTTAGTTCCTTGGATACCTGATCACAACCTATGGTCAACAAAACAATGCCTAATATCCAA
>JBBSKR010000050.1:0-20777 GCA_038256135.1 Flavobacteriales bacterium
CAGCGTCTTCATCAAAAAGATAGTACGGCGTTAAATCCTGTCCGCCACCAAACCATTGGTCCACAATTTGCCCATCTTTCCCGTACATTTCAAAATAGCGCCAATTGGCATGTGCGGTTGGGACCATAGGGTTGTTCGGATGTAAGACCAAACTAATGCCACAGGCAAAAAATTGTGCTTCGTGTACACCAAAATACTTCTTCATACTATCAGGAAGTTCCCCGTTCACTCCCGATATATTTACACCGCCTTTTTCAAAAACTGCGCCATTCTCTATAACGCGGGTACGGCCGCCACCGCCTTCCGGGCGTTCCCATTGATCTTCCTTGAATTTTGCGGTACCATCTACTTCTTCGAGTTTTAAGGTAATGGTGTCTTGAAGTTGTTCTATGTAGGCGTAAAATTTATCTTTCATTTATCAAAACGTATAATTCCATATCCAATGGTTTTTCACCTGGAGGGATATGTTCTTTAGGTAAGGTTTCCTTCCAAAGATAACCACAATTTTCGGCGATCTTGATACTGCTTATATTGGAGTTATGGACAATAATTCTTAAGTTTTGAAGACCTTGATGGTCCATTGCCCATTGTGATAGTGTTTTGACGGCGAGCGATGCAAATCCTTTATTTTTATAGGGATATCCAATGCAATAGGCCATTTCAGCTTCCTTCTTTATTCTGTCTATTTCTTTCACATAGGCCAAACCGATGATATTTCTATGTTCAGGCTCATTTAAGGTAAACAGAAATTCTTGGCCAGTGGTAAATTCAGAAATTTTTTGCTGAACGAAAATGTTTGATAAATCCGGTGTGAGATTGGCGGCCACGGTAACTGGAAAATAGCGTTTAAGATAGTCCGTGTTGGATGTAATGAAATCACATAATCGCCCTACGTCACGTTCTGAGATCGGATTTATCTGAAAATGGGTTAATTCGAATGAATTCATGCCTTCTGAAATTGGCTTACCGTTTAATTTGAAAGCATGACCCCATCACAAACTTTTTAGGTCATTCTATATTCTTTTACTGCATCTATGAACGCTTTGGCATTTTCAACGGGCACATTGGGGAGAATACCATGACCTAAATTGGCAATGTAATTGTCTTTCCCAAATTCGTTTATCATCGTTGTCACCAATTTTTTAATTTCAGAAGGGGGTGATAATAGTCGTGCTGGGTCAAAGTTACCTTGTAGAGGTATTTTTCCACCACTCAGGTAACGTGCGTTTCTAGCGGAACAGGTCCAATCCACTCCTAATGCCGCGGCACCTGATTGCGCCATATCCCCTAATGCGAACCAACATCCTTTGCCAAAGACAATTACAGGAGCGTCATCCTTAAGGGCGTCAATGATCTGTTGAATGTATTGCCACGAAAATTCCTTATAATCCGTTGGGGAAAGCATTCCGCCCCAAGAATCGAAAACTTGAACCGCATCGACACCGGCGGCAACTTTTGCCTTTAAATAAGCAATAGTGGTATCGGTTATTTTCTGTAAAAGTTTATGTGCAACTAGGGGCTGGGTAAAACACAATTCCTTGGCCTTGTCGAAGGTTTTACTACCTTGACCTTGTACACAATAGCATAGAATGGTCCATGGAGAACCAGCGAAACCGATTAGTGGAACTTCATCGTTCAATTTTTCCTTGGTTACTTTTATAGCTTCCATCACATAACCCAATGTTTCATGAACATCTGGTACGATAACCCTATCGAGGTCTTTTTGAGAGCGTATTGGGTGTGGCAAATAAGGACCGAAATTAGGTTTCATTTCCACTTCAATGTTCATGGCCTGCGGGATGACCAAAATATCGCAGAAAAGAATGGCAGCATCCATGCCGTATCTCCGAATAGGTTGTACGGTAATTTCCGAAGCTAATTCGGGGGTTTGACATCGGGTAAAAAAGTCATATTTATTTTTGATGGCCATAAATTCAGGAAGATATCTTCCTGCCTGGCGCATCATCCACACCGGTGGTCGTTCAACTGTTTCGCCTTTGAGGGCTTTTAAAAACAATGTATTTTTAATACTCATAGGTCTTTCTTATTCGTCATTGCGAGCGGAGCGAAGCAATCTGTTCCTTTGGCATATCAATTTGACAGATTGCCTCGTCGCTAAAAAGCTTCTCGCAATGGCGTTAATTCTTATAATCTTCATTCACTAAATCAATCACACTTTCTATTGAGGGTATTTTGGCCACTTTAACTTCCTTAAAATGTTCCCTAGCGGCTTTGGCAGTAGTTTCGCCAATACAATACGCAATTTTATCCGTCGGATTTTCTTTTAAGTAGCTCTCCACATTGGACGGACTGTAGAACATTATACCCTTAACTTCTTTCGGTACAGACTTCCCAGATAGTTTTGTTCTATAGGCTTCAATGGTGTTGACCGTAATATTGTTCTTTTCAAGTATATCCGGCAAATCTTCCAAACTCAGATTTCCATGAAAATAGGTGACTTCCGTTCCTTCAATAAACTCAACTAGATAGTTGGCCAAATCCGTCGCATTGTTTTCAAAATGCGCCACCTTCCCTAATCTCTTTTTTATCAATCGGCGTGTCTTCCTTCCTACGCAGTAGATGTTCTCGAAATGAAGTTCTGCTGCAGCACTGTTGGTCAAGACTGCCTCCACAGCGTTTTTACTGGTGAAAATCACATTCTTTATCTCCTTTTTCAAGATTGTGGGTGATATACGATTCGGACTTGTTTTGATAAAATCATCGGAATCAGCCTTAATGGATGAATCTAAACGAAGCTGTTGCTCAGCAGTTAGTTTTTTGGTAGAAAATATAGTTGTCGTATTTCCTGCATTGGCCAATTCGGTCATTAAACGTTTTCCACCTCTAGCTAAAATGCTTTTTGCACAATCAATCCCTAGATTTTTGTGTTTGCCTAAGGGGGCAGTTAAGTTGGCCTCTAGTTTTTTGCTGCCATCTACATTTAATAGAACCCCTTTAAGGGTCACTACATTTTCTTTGTCAATATAGCACAGGGCACCGATGGGAGCACTACAACCGCCTTCAAGTTCCCTTAGAAATTCGCGTTCCAAGGTAACGCATGTATCCGTTTCTTCGTGGTTCAACTGGGCACAGGCTTCACGAATTTCGGCATCATCTTCCATAGCAACGACCATTATAGCACCTTGCGCGGGAGCAGGAAGCATCCAGGTAAGTCCTATGGTATTTTCTGGCTCAAGCCCAATACGCTCCAAACCAGCGGCGGCAAATATGGCTCCGTTCCAAGCGTTATTATATAGTTTTTCTAATCTACTGTTTATATTTCCCCTTAAATCAACAACGGTATGGGTGGGATATCGATTTAACCATTGTGCCTGGCGCCGCAAGCTACCGGTAGCGATAATTCCCTCACGCTGTCCCAAGAACTCCTCATTGTCCTTGTAGGCAAGAATATCCATATAACTACCACGTTCCAATACGGCCGCTTTCACGATACCTTTGGGCAATGCAGTGGGCACATCTTTCATGGAATGGACTGCGATATCAATTGTACCCTTAAGCATGGCTACATCCAAAGTTTTTGTGAATATACCGGTTACGCCCAATTCATAAAGGGGTTTGTCCAATACCAAATCTCCGGTAGATTTTACGGGAACCAGTTGTACGGTATGCCCTAAGGCTTCTAATTGGTCCTTGACGGTATTTGCCTGCCATAATGCCAATTCACTATCGCGTGTACCTAATCGTATTACTTTGCTCATTATTGGTCCAATTCTAATTGAAATACTTTTTGAATAAATTCTAAACTGGAATTGGAATCAACGCTGTCATCCTTAAGGTGGTTGGCAAATTGCTTCGTTATTTTCTGAATGATACGATTGGTTACGACATCCGCTTGATCTGCATTGAAATCAACCGTTTTTTTGGATTGATAATCCAGCTCCTCATCCTTCATCGTCTTCAGTTTTTTCTTCAATGCCTTTATCACCGGTGCAAACTTTCTAGTTTCCAACCATTGAACAAAATCGCGCATCACTTCTTCATTGATAGCTTCTGCTTCCGGTATGAATTGCTTTCTCCGTTCCAAAGTTTCGTCGGTCATTTGGGATAAATGATCCAAATGGATTACCGTTACATTGTCCATCCCCTTAATAGCGTCGTCCACGTTTTTGGGAACTGATAAATCCAAAATCAGTAAGGGTTTTTTAGTATATATAAGTTCCTTGGTAATCGTAGGTTTTTGCGCACCTGTTGCAACTACCAAAATATCCGCCTTTCTGATTTCTGGTTGTAAATCACCGTAATCCTTGACCATAAGGTTGAACTTACCTGCAATTTGTTCCGCTTTCCCTTTGGTCCTATTGATTAAGGTTATATGTGGATTTTTGGTATGCTTAATAAGATTTTCACAAGTATTGCGACCAATTTTACCCGTTCCGAAGAGCAGGATGTTCTTTTCTGAAACGTTTGGAACGTTCTTTATAATATATTGAACCGATGCAAAAGCGACTGATGTTGCCCCAGAGGAAATTTCAGTTTCATTTTTAATGCGTTTGCTGGCCTGGATAATGTTGTTGCACAAACGCTCAATAAAAGGATTGGCAATTCCTAACGCTTTGGAACGTTTAAAGCTTTGTTTCAACTGACTAATAATTTCAAAATCTCCCAAAATCTGACTATCCAATCCAGTGCCTACTCGAAACAGGTGGTTAATGGCCTCCTTGTTTTTATATACATAGGCTACTTCTTGAAAAGCCTCAACGGTTCCATTGGAATGGTCGCATAATAATTTGATGAGCTGAAAGGGATGTTGGGCAAAACCGTGTAATTCGGTACGGTTGCAGGTAGAGGTGGCCAAAAGTCCATCAATACCCTGTTTTTTCGCCTCGAGCAGCAAGTTTTTTACCGCCACCTCATCCAAACTAAACTTACCGCGCGCTTCGGCATCTGCCTTTTTGTAATTAAGGCCAATGGTATAAAATGAGTTGTGTTTAGAAATATGGTAGTCTTTCATAAAGCGGTTACAAAAGTATGGGCATCTGGCAAATAAAAATAACGCTAGCGGTACAATTAATGTCGACTGCAGAGTTTTTAGACCTATTTTGTGGTAATCCGGTGGAATAACCCTAATTTTATGGGACTATCAGCGGAATGGAACCCTTCTATTTAGATGCTTTCTAAATAGATATAAAAAATTTTATTAAAATGGAAATTAAAAATAACGCTCAAGGTTCTTTTGATGAGGTGCTCATCGAAGAAGGATTTTATGTGCTAAAATTTCAAAACGAAGCCGATGCAACCACCAGTTATACACGTGAAATCAATAAAAGATTCATTCAATTGCATTTCTGTTTAAAAGGTAGTGGGGTATTTGGGTTTAACAATGGAAATTACACCTTGAATGTAACTGAGGAAAATTCGTTATTATTATACAATACCCAACTAGATCTACCTTTGAATTTAGACTTAGCAACAGGTTCCTCGATTGTTTCGGTGGTGATGACCTTACGTAAGTTTCATTCTTTATTTACAGCGGAAGCCAATTATATTCCATTTTTGAGTACGGATAACAAAGAGAAAAAATATTATGCACAAGAACCATTTTCACCTTCTATTGCAGTTATCTTAAGTCAGATCATTAATTATAATCTTCATCCATCTATCAAGGCATTGTATGTAAAAGGTAAAATTTATGAATTGATTGCTTTGTATTTCAATAAAAGTCCGAATGCGGATATAGAGCAGTGCCCTTATTTAGCGGATGAGGAAAATGTAAAAAAGATTAAAAAGGCCAAAGAAATTATTTTGGCCAATATGGCCGAACCCCCAACCTTATCGGAGCTGGCTAGTGAAATAGGGTTGAGTTTGAAGCGCTTAAAAGAAGGGTTCAAACAAATTTACGGGGACTCGGTCTACAGTTTTTTGTTCGATCATAAAATGGATTATGCAAAAAGCCTTTTAGAAACGGGACAGTATAACGTAAATGAAATAGGATTGAAAGTTGGCTATAGCACGGCCAGTCATTTTATAGCCGCATTCAAAAAAAAATATAATACTACCCCCAAGAAATATTTATTGGCGTTGGCAGGTAATTGATTTGAAGGTTTTATAAGGGCCTAGCGACCATAATACCCGTATTGCCTTTAATCTTTTTTAAGTAATCTACTAAAGGTAATTTGGACACTTCGACCTCCATAGAACCCATTGAGGCATGTAACAAATGGATTCTCCCATTTTTTTCCCTTGTGGCGATGCCGGTATGGGTTACATCTAAACCGTTGATCGAAGTTGCTAGCGCGATGATGTCTCCCGATTGAATCAAGTGTTCGTTTTCGGCTATTTTATCGTGCGACAAAACGCAAATTGGCTGACTGTTTAAATAATTTTCCGAGGCTTTTATTTTTTTATAGTTGGACTCATCGGCCAAAAACGGATAAAGATTTCGATGCGTGCTCATAAAATTGATATCCTTGATGATTTCCTTACCGCCAATTTCACCGGTAATATCTTTCAAAAGTCCTTTTTCTGCATTGTTGGCAATCCATTCGGAGAAGTAATGCAATCGGGAAGCATATCCATCCAAAGCCCCATCCTTGTACCGGATAATTTCCAAATTGTGCACAAACGCATCGAAGGTGTATTCCTTTTTTTTCAGAAGCGTTGAAAATGCCAGAACATTTTCAACAAACGTTGTACAATCCAAACCTTGCAGGTTTACGACCAAGGTTTCGGTATCGCCAATTTCTAAGGTTTTGGCAACGTATGGGGTTTTCATAAAGCTTTTACCAACGGCAACTAGGGTGTTTCCAAAATCAGGTTTTAGTATACCTTCAATATCCTTTATTTTTTGCTCAACGGCCATTTTGTCTTTTGGGGAGCAGGTAATTTGTTGCGCTATTCCAAAATTAAAGGAAAGTAGAATTATAAAAAGGGATATAGTTTTTGTCATCATGTAAAGTTAGGTATTATCATGATTTTCATCAGACTTTTCTAATAGAATCCTATTCCGAACAATACTATCGGGATAATTTTCCTGTAAAAAAGTAATCAGTTTCTCTCGTACCAACACGCGCAAATCCCATGCGGTAGGGGAGTCCCTGGCGCTCATCAATGCCCTTATTTCCACGCAGTTTTGTTTGCTGTCCGTTACTTGAAGCACATTTACCTCTTTATCCCACAAATCGGTACTTTCCAGAATTTTGGTCAATTCCTCGCGAATGGCATCAAACGGTACTTTGTAATCGGTGTATAAAAAGACAGTACCTAAAATATCGGATGAAGTTTTGGTCCAGTTTTGAAAGGGCTTATCGATGAAATAGGGTGTGGGTACGATCAACCGTCTTTTATCCCAAATTTTAACCACTACATAGGTAAGGGTAATTTCTTCAATACGCCCCCATTCCCCTTCAACAATAACAACATCATCTATTTTAATGGGTTGGGCAATGGCAATCTGGATGCCGGCCAAAATGGTGCCGATCATTTTTTGTGCGGAAAAACCGATGATGATACCCGCAACACCCGCAGAGGCAAAAATACTAAGCCCTAATTCACGGATACTTTGAAAACTCATCAATACCGCTCCAATGGCCAAAAGTATAATCAAGAACATAAAAATACGTTCTAAAATATTGAATTGGGTATATACTTTTCTGGCTTTGAGATTATTTTCCGCATCAACATCATAATTATTGACAATAACCCTTTTCACCATTTTCAACAAATTGAGCATGAGCCAAGTAATCGAGAAAATAAATAGAATGGTACTGACCTTTCTGAACAAATAATCATAATCTTCAAGATGCACAATGGTACGCAATGATTCTGAGCGTATAAGCACAGACGCAAATATGAATACAATTGGCCAGCTAATTTTCTTGAAAGCCCCATCTGGCAACAGGTATTTGGGATCCTTACCATATTTTTTAAAAAAATAGGAAATCAACCAATAACCAACTAGTATGGCAATTACGGAGGCCAAAAAGAGATATAATTCATTTTTGGGTACATTATCAAAGAATGTATTCATAGATAATATGTGCTAGTTTTCGAACAAGCCTAACTTACTAAAATTAAATAGTACAAAAAATTAATTGGATACATATTGGTCGACTTTATGGAAGTATAGAAAAACTATTGCTAAAATTAAAATATCATCGATTACCAAGTGGTATTTTTGTAGAAAATATTCAAAACACACGCTATGAAAGGAGTATTATTGGTCAATTTGGGTTCGCCCGATAGTCCAACCCCAAAAGATGTTAAGCCTTATTTGGATGAATTTTTAATGGATGAAAGGGTGATCGATGCCCCAAAATGGTTACGGGCGATTCTTGTCAAGGGAATAATCCTGCAAACGCGACCTAAAAAATCTGCCAAAGCCTATGCTAAAATATGGTGGGAAGAAGGCTCACCATTAATCGTGCTTTCAGAACGATTTACCAATAAGTTGCGGAAACATACTAAAATGCCAGTAGCATTGGGAATGCGCTACGGAACCATGACCATTAAAAACGCCTTACAGGAATTAATGGAAAAGGGAGTCGATGAGGTATTGTTAGTTCCCTTATATCCACATTATGCTATGTCCAGCTATGAAACTGTAGTAGTAAAGGTTTTGGAGGAACAGCAAGCCTTTTTCCCAGATATGAAAGTGACGACGCTACCTGCTTTTTACAAAAATCCGGAGTATATCCAAGCCTTGTCCGAAAGTATAAAAGACGGATTAAAGGATTTCGATTATGACCATATATTATTTTCCTACCATGGTATTCCAGAGCGCCATATTCGTAAAAGTGACCCTACACGTTTCCATTGTAAAATAGATGGTAGTTGCTGTAGTATTAATTCCGTAGCCCATAATACCTGTTATCGACATCAGGTTTATGATACAACGGAAATGGTGAAGGCTTATTTAGGTCTTCCCGAAGAACAGGTAAGTACTTCATTTCAATCCCGTCTCGCCGGCGATCCTTGGTTGAAACCGTATACGGACTATGAATTTGCACGTTTGGCCAAACTTGGAAAAAAACGATTGGCCGTTATTACTCCTGCTTTTGTGAGCGATTGTTTGGAGACCTTGGAGGAGATTGCCATGGAAGGAAAGGAGCAATTTGAGGAAGCTGGCGGTGAACATTACAAGCACATTCCATGTATGAACGATAGTATACATTGGGTTAAGGTAATGGCAAAGTGGGTAAACGATTGGGAAACTACAGGAATCCTAGACGTAACGCCAAGCACATAAATAAGAAAAAGCTACCTCTAAGAAAATCACTGCTATGAAAATCGAAGAAATAGAATCAAAATTAGAACCGCTTAGAAACGAATTACGCAACCATAAGTTATATAAGGAATTGTCTTCCCTATCGGATATTAAAATATTCATGGAAAACCATGTATATGCGGTTTGGGATTTTATGTCGCTTTTAAAGGCGTTACAAATTCACCTAACTTGCACCAGTCTGCCTTGGAAACCGGCAAGCAATACCAATACGGCACGGTTTATCAATGAAATTGTACTTGAGGAGGAAAGTGATAAAAATGAAAATGGCATATACAAAAGTCACTATGAAATGTATTTGGATGCGATGGTCGAAGTTGGGGCGAATACTTCTAAAGTAAAAGATTTCCTAGAACGCGTCAGGGGATTGGAAACTATTTTAGAAACCATTCAAAACGAGAATTTGAACGATGCTGTACAAGACTTTTTGAGTTTTACATTTGAAGTAATTCAATCTAACCAACCTCACAAGATTGCGGCAGCCTTTACTTTTGGAAGGGAAGATTTAATACCCGATATGTTCTTGAAAATCATAGAAAGAGCTGGCGATGGAGCGTATCCTAAATTGGAGTATTATCTAAAAAGACACATCGAGTTGGATGGTGACGACCACGGACCCTTATCCTTAAAAATGATTCAAGAACTCTGTGGTACCGATGAAAATAAGTGGGAAGATGTGGCTCAATGTTCCCAAAAGGCTTTGGAACAGAGAGTCCAACTTTGGAATCATATCGCCAATCAAATCGAAAGGAGTAAAAAAGGCTATACCGCTTTGGCTTGATCAGTCATTTCAAAATCAATTTTTAAAAGTATTAAATATTAAATAATGGCCAACGTTTCCGCAGAGCAACTTGGTTCGGAATCCATATCAAGTTTGCTCGTTAAGCAGGCGGTCCCAGCCAGTATCGGTATTTTGGTAATGTCCCTCAATGTGTTGGTGGATTCCATTTTTGTGGGTAACTGGATCGGATCCATTGCCATCGCCGCCATCAACGTTGTACTGCCGATATCTTTTTTTATTGGAGCATTGGGTATGGCCATTGGTATTGGTGGTGCTAGTATCATATCCAGGTCTTTAGGGGCAAATAATAAAGAGAAGGCATTGCGCACCTTTGGCAATCAAATCACTTTTACATTGCTTATTACGGTAGTGATGGTCATTTTGGGCTTGACCTTTGTGGATACGCTTATTCCTGCATTTGGAGGCAAGGGTTCCATATTTGAGTTGGCCAAAATATACTATGTCATTGTACTGTATGGTGTGCCACTTTTGGCCTTGAATATGATGGGAAACTCCGTTATTAGGGCAGAAGGGAAACCCAAGTTCGCGATGATCGCCATGATTATACCATCGGTTGGTAACCTTTTCCTGGACTATATTTTTATAAATGTATTGGATTATGGTATGGAAGGTGCTGCTTGGGCAACGACTATTAGCTACTTTTTATGTTTTAGCTATATCCTTTATTTTTTTCTTTCAAAAAGTTCGGAGTTAAAATTAAATCTTAGCTATTTTGGAATCAATTTTTCGATTTTAAAAGAAATAAGTTCTTTGGGTTTTGTCACCCTTTCTAGGCAAGCAGTGGTAAGCATCATTTACCTTTTGATGAACAATATATTATTTGACCTTGGCGGTGAGGCCATGGTGGCGGTTTACGCCATAATAGGTAGAATGCTAATGTTCGCATTGTTTCCTGTTTTTGGGGTTACCCAAGGTTTCTTGCCCATCGCCGGCTTTAATTATGGGGCAAAAAAATACGATAGGGTAAAGGAATCCATTTATACAGCGATAACCTATGCTGCAATTTTGGCAACCATCGTGTTCGTAGGATTGATGATTTTCCCCAGCGAGATTGCCGGACTCTTCCTAAGTCATAAACCAGATATGAGTGAAATGGAACTCGCTACCAATAAATTCGTACTCGAAAATACACCATCGGCCATGCGCTGGGTTTTTGCTGCTACCCCAATTATTGCATTACAACTTATTGGAGCAGCCTATTTTCAGGCTATTGGTAAAGCTGTACCGGCATTACTTTTAACGTTAAGCAGGCAGGGATTCTTCTTTATTCCTTTGATTCTGATTTTACCACACTATCTGGGAGAACTCGGGGTATGGATCTCATTCCCTATCGCAGACGTCCTTGCTACAATTTTAACTGGATATTACTTGAGAAAGGAAATTAATAGGACGTTGGTTTCCAAATAATTTTTATTTTGACCAAACCATTAAGAATATTTTTCGTAGGTATAGAAATGTAATAAAGCACCTATGATTTTTATACTATCGCAGTTAATAGCTATCGCCATCTTTATTCTGTTCCGAAGGTTTAGGGAATTAGTAGACGATCAAAACACCTATTCGAAATTGTTGAAGGAGAAAGTTACTAAAAACCAAAACCTCAATCCATTGGATTAATTAGATGTACCCGCATGAAGCAATTCCATCCCGGTTGAGGATCGAGGTTTAAATCCTGTCCAGTCCTTTTCATTTGAATTTTCCTGAAGGTCCAAAAATTTGGAATAGTCCTTTTGCTTGAGATGGATACCTAAAAAAGCAGTAACAAAATGTTGATTGATATTGTTCAGCTTTCGTTGGTCCCAAGAAGGTTCCGCATAACGGTAGTATTCGTCTATATGTAATCCGGGAGCCAAGGCTTCGGCCGGTGGTGGATTGGGTGCGACATTATGCCGTGCATTTTTATAGGTCAATAGATAGCGGTCGGCATTGATTGTGCCTTCATAAATGGCTTTGATTCCGTTTTCATATCCGGAAATATCATCTTCCCTACCGGCAACAAAGAATGTAGGGGTCTTCAAACCCTTTAAACCTTCAGCATCCCATATACCTCGTTCCATTCCCCAAGGTGCAAAAGCTACAATGGCTTTTATCCTGTTATCTGACATTTGCTGATATTCAGTATTGCTGGCTAGGTTAACGGATATCGCACTACTCCCGCTGGTCATTCCGGCAAAGAATCCAGCAAGCGCATCACTATAACCCGCACCCCCAACATTCAAAACCCCATAACCTCCCATAGAATAGCCAATGATTGCAGAATTAGTAGCGTCTACAAGCCCTTCCAAATTAGAACTAGAGCCTTGAGCACCCATTTTTTCCATCTCGTTCAAAACAAATCGAATATCTTTTGGTCGGTTCAAAAGTGTGCTTTGAAACGCATTGGCATCCTTAAAAGTGGAATCGGTATGATCAATAGCAGCTACGATATAACCTTTAGAAGCTAAGTTCTCTGTGAGATAGGTCATTAAAAAACGGGATCCCACATAGCCATGGGAAACTATGATTAATGGGAATATGCCATCGGTTGTAACGGGACTGGCATTTCTATACGCCCTGCCTTTAATTGTAAATGGAATTAACGGTCTTAGACTATCATTGGCAGTACCCATAACCTCTTCATAGATTGCCGTGTTGGCATTTTCTTCCACTTCCGCAGGATACCAGACTTCTATGGTAATAGGGCGATCATATTTAGGGTCTTTCCCCCCTTTGGAATTTAAAATATCTACTTGATCAGGGTTTACGAGGTTTATGGTTTGCACCCCTACCTCGTAGGATCCTCGAGCACTAAGTTCTGGTGCGTCGGGCAAGGCATCACCGTACAAGAATTCCTTCGTTTGAGCCTGGGTACTAGGAATACTAATACCCGTTAAAATAAAAAGAAATATGGTATATTTTAATAAGCGTTTACTGAATTTCATAATTTTTTGGTTTGTGATTCTAAATATAGGAATACTTTAAATTATCAATGGGTTTTTTACAATTACTTAAGATGAATTTTTTCGGAAGACTGAAGTAATGACCTTTTATCGATTTCGTCGGCAATGTCATAAGGCTTTGGTATTGTTTTCGCTACCTCCATCATCCTGGTAATCGTTCCCTGCCTTTATTTAGTATTGGAAGATGTACCACGTTTGGTTTAAAACCGTAGACGGTTAGGCGTAAATTGAGTACCGGTAAGGCTGTAATTTTAGGGAACAGGATACTGTAAAAACAATATTGGTTTTGTTGATATGGAATTCGTACAAGGTGATGTTAGTATTCGAATAATACATTTTATTGCTTAGATTGTTTTTCATTTTACTTAAATTTAGGCACGACTAATCTCAAATTAAGAAAATGAAAACTTTACTTACCAAAGCTGGCCTATTTGTGCTAGCTTTTTCCTTATTGCCCTTATCGGTAGCATCCCAAAAAAGGAACAAAACACAAAATGTAACCCCAACCTATCCAGAAGAATTGTACTCTAGTTTGGACTATCGTTTAATCGGTCCGTTTCGTGGGGGTCGCTCTGCTGCAGTTACCGGAGTGCCCGGAGAACCTAATCTGTTTTATTTTGGAGCCGCTGGAGGTGGCGTCTGGAAAACCTTGGACGGTGGTCGTTCATGGGCTAATATCTCTGATGGATATTTTGGTGGAAGTATCGGGGCTGTTGAGGTAGCAAAAAGTGACCCAAACGTGATTTATGTTGGCGGTGGTGAAAAGACCTTACGCGGAAACGTTTCCTCTGGATACGGTGTTTGGAAAACGGTCGATGCTGGAAAAACATGGACATCCGCCGGATTGGGTAATAGTAGGCATGTACCGAGAATTCGTGTACACCCAACCGATTATAATACGGTCTATGCCGCGGTTTTGGGTGATATTTATAAGCCTACCCAAGAACGTGGTGTTTATAAAAGTACGGATGGTGGACAAAACTGGAAAAAAGTACTTTTTGTAAATGAGCAGGCCGGTGCGGTAGATTTAACCTTTGACCCTAACAATCCAAGAATATTATATGCTTCTACCTGGCATGCAAAACGAACGCCCTATAGTCTAATCAGTGGTGGGGAGGGTTCTGCCTTGTGGAAAAGTATGGATAGTGGTGAAACCTGGACAGAAATTTCCAAAAACGAAGGGTTCCCAAAAGATACCTTGGGCATTATAGGGGTTGCCGTATCACCAAAAAACTCTGACAGGGTGTGGGCGATCGTTGAAAATAAGGAAAAAGGAGGTTTGTATCGTTCAGATGATGGAGGTAAGAAATGGACTTTGATCAATGAGGAGCGAAAAATTAGGCAACGTGCCTGGTACTATACCAGGGTCTATGCCGATACCCAAGATGAAGATGTAGTTTATGTTTTGAACGTAAATTATCATAAATCAACAGACGGTGGAAAATCCTTCAATACTTTTAATGCTCCGCATGGGGATCATCATGATTTATGGATTTCTCCAGAAGATTCACAACGAATGATCATTGGGGACGATGGGGGAGCCCAGATATCCTATGATGGCGGGGAAACTTGGAGTACCTATTACAATCAACCCACTGCACAATTCTATAGAGTGACGACCGACGATTCTTTCCCGTATCGTATTTATGTGGCACAGCAGGATAATTCTACATTGCGCATAGAACATAGAAGTAGTGGAAATTCCATCGATGATGATAATTGGGAAGAAACCGCTGGTGGGGAATCGGCACATATTGCCGTCGATCCCGAGAATAACGATATCGTTTATGGCGGTAGTTATGATGGTTTTCTAACCCGAGTCAATCATGAAAACGGTACGGTAAGGGGAATCAATGTATGGCCGGATAATCCAATGGGTGCCGGTGCAGAGGCAATGAAGTATCGTTTTCAGTGGAACTTTCCCATCATGTTCAGTAGGCACGACCCTAATAAATTGTATACGTTTTCCAATCATGTACACTTATCAACCAATGAGGGGCAAAGTTGGGAATTGTTGAGCGATGATTTAACTAGAAACGACCCTACCAAGTTAGGTTCAAGCGGTGGGCCCATTACTCAGGACAATACGAGTGTGGAATATTATGGAACTATTTTTGCCGCCAATGAAAGTCCGTTGAAGGAGGGGCTACTTTGGGTCGGTAGTGATGACGGATTGATACATGTTTCTAAGGATGCCGGCGCAACCTGGGAAAATGTTACTCCCGCCAATATGCCAGAATGGACCATGGTGAATAGTATTGAACCTTCCTATTTTGATGAAGGCACGAGTTATGTTGCAGGCACCAGATATAAGTTGGGCGATTTTAAACCCTATTTATATAAAACAACCGATTATGGTAAGAGCTGGACAAAAATTACGGATGGAATTCCTGCCGAACACTTTACCAGGGTAGTGCGCGAGGACCCAAAAATGAAAGGATTATTATATGCAGGTACAGAGTCCGGGATGTATATTTCCTTTGATGATGGGGCCAAATGGAGTTCCTTTCAAATGAACTTACCTGTTGTTCCTATAACGGATTTGACCATCAAAGATGATAATTTGATTGTAGCGACCCAGGGAAGAAGTTTATGGATTATTGATGATCTGACGGTGTTGCATCAATTGGACGAGACCAAGAAAAATGAGAATACCATTCTATACAAGCCTAAAGATTCATATCGTACTAAAGGTAGAGCTTCCAAGACGCCCTCTAAAACTGCAGGACAGAATTTGGAAAATGGGGTCATCACCCATTTTTTGTTGAAGGATTATACGGAAAAGGATTCGGTGCAATTGACCTATACTAGTATGGCTGGCGATACACTGGCAACTTATAGCACATCAGCTAAGAAAAAGGATAAAAAGCTGGAAGTCAAAAAGGGGGGTAATACTTTTGTTTGGGATACCCGTGGCAAGGGGGCAGAAGAATTGGAGGGCATGATTTTATGGTGGGCGAGTTTGGATGGAGCCAAAGCAGTACCTGGAGATTATAAAGTCCATTTAAATAGTAATGGCAATAACAGTTCAGAGACCTTTACCATTTTACCAGACCCAAGGGCAGAAAGTACGGTTGCCGAAATGCAAAAGCAATTTGACTTTATCACCGATGTAAATACAACCATCGACAATGCACATCAATCCATCAAAAAAATACGAAACGTTACGGAGCAATTGAATGCGTTTTCGAAACAGTATAAGGATGATGAACGCACCAAAGAATTGGTAGAAAGAGCCAAAGGGATGAAAGATAAACTGGGAGAAGTGGAAAAGGCCTTGTATCAGACCCAAAACAGAAGTGGTCAAGATCCATTGAACTTTCCTATTAAATTGACCAATAAACTAGGTCACTTGAATAGTCTGGTTTCTTTAGATGACTTCCCACCTACGGAGCAGGATATTGCTGTAAAAGATGAGTTAACATCCGAAATAAACAAGCAACTTAAAATCTTTGATGCGGTAGTCTCCTCTGAACTTCAGGAGTTTAATGCCGCGTTCAACGAATTGAAATTGAATTATTTATTCGTTGACGTTAGTGAAGATAAGTAAATAGAAACCCCTCTTAATCGAGGGGTTTTTTATGGTCCCTTTTAAAAGTATTTCAATAAGCACAGCCAATTAAAAAATGAAAAAACAATTCGTATCCCTACTGCTGGTTTTTATGACCACCATGACATTTGCACAAACAGCAAACGATTATTTCAAACCATTAAAATATAGAAATATTGGGCCGTTCAGGGGTGGGCGTTCCGTAACGGCTACCGGTGTTATCGGAGATCCAATGACCTATTATATGGGTACTACAGGTGGCGGATTATGGAAAACCGAATCCGCAGGGCAACGATGGGAAAATATTTCAGATGGGTTTTTTGAATTGGGTTCCGTAGGTGCCGTGGCAGTATCTGCTTCGAATCCAAACATTATCTATGTAGGTATGGGTGAGCACGCTCCAAGAGGTGTGATGACCTCGTACGGAGATGGCGTTTATAAATCTACCGATGCCGGCAAAACTTGGAAAAAAATGGGATTGGGGAAAACACAACATATTTCTCGAATTATCATTCACCCTACAAATCCGGATATCGTTTATGTAGCCGCTCAAGGGGCCTTGTTCGAAGGGAATCCGGAACGAGGCATCTATAAATCAACTGATGGTGGCCTGACTTGGAAAAATACCTTGTTCGTAAATGAATTAACGGGTGCGGCAGAACTTTCTATAGATGCCAATTATCCTGAAATTATGTATGCTGCCATGTGGGAACACCAACGTAAACCCCATATGGTGATAAGCGGTGGAAAAGGTAGTGGATTGTATAAATCAACCGATGCGGGAGAAACATGGAAGAAAATTCATAAAGGTCTTCCTGAGGAAAAAGGAAAAATGGCCATTGCCGTTAGTCCTGCAAATTCAAATAAAGTGTATGCACTTATTGAGAGTGATTCCGATGCGGATAAGGGCGGACTTTTTGTGTCCAATGATGCCGGGGAATCTTGGTCCATGGTTAGTGGCGATAACCGTTTGGTACAACGCGCTTGGTATTATATCGAGGTATTTGCAGATCCCAATGATGAGGATACGGTGTATGTGATGAGCGCACCTTTTTTGCGGTCTGAAGATGGAGGGAAAACTTGGGTAAGTATACCTGTAGCACACGGGGATTACCACAATCTTTGGATAAATCCCGATAATTCAAAAAATATGGTCCTGGCAGATGATGGGGGCGCTGCCGTTACCTTCGACTATGGACAAACATGGTCCACCCAAGATAATATGCCAACCGCCCAATTCTATAGAATTAGCGTTGATAATCTTTTCCCTTATAATATTTATGGGGGCCAACAAGACAATACAGCGGTTAAAATAGCTAGTGCATCCATGGGAAGAGGCAGCATTACTGAGCAGGATTGGACGTATACGGCAGGAGGGGAAAGTGCTTTTTTAGCTTTTGATCCCGATGATCCTCGATATGTTTTGGGAGGAAGTTATTTAGGGACTATCGAGGTATTGGATATGAAATCCAAAGCATCCATCAATATTATGCCCGCACCTATACAATATTTGGGTCGCGAAGCCAGGGATATGAAATATCTTTATAATTGGAATGCGCCTATTATTGGCTCAAAACATGAACCAGGTACCTACTACCACGGAGCACAATTTGTACTGCGTACAAAGGATATGGGTGTGAGTTGGGAAGAGATCTCCCCAGACCTAACCCGTAATCTGGATGATAAACAAGGAAAAGGCGGTGGACCGTATACCAATGAAGCAGTGGGTGCAGAGAATTATGGCACTTTGGCCTATATGCTGGAATCACCTCATGAAAAAGGTGTTATCTGGACCGGAAGTGATGATGGCCTTGTCCATTTTACAAAAAACGGAGGTGAAACATGGGAGAACGTAACCCCTAAAGGATTACAGGAAAGCCTGATCAATGCCATTGAAGTTTCTCCCCATGATCCAGCAACGGCCTATATAGCAACTACAAGATATAAATTCAATGACTATACCCCGGGCATTTATAAAACTTCGGATTACGGGAAAAATTGGACCGCTATCAATACGGGAATTCCCTATGGGGCATTTACCAGGGTGGTACGGGAAGATGAAGACAAAAAGGACCTTTTGTATGCAGGTACCGAAAAAGGAATGTATGTTTCTTGGAATGCAGGTAAGAATTGGGAGCCCTTACAATTAAATTTACCGGTGACACCCATAACCGATTTGAAGCTGCATCAAGGCGATTTAATTGTGGCAACATCCGGAAGGTCTTTTTGGATATTAGATGATGTTACCGCTTTAGGGCAATACCAACCGGCCAAAAAGGACTTACAGATTTTGAAGCCTAAAGATTCATACAACGGGTCTTGGGGAAGCCCATTGAACAAGACTTCAGAAGAATTTAAGGGAGGGGATACCTTTGAAGGTATCAATCCCGCCAATGGCGTAGTACTCTATTACGAGCTGCCCAAACTGAAGGATAGTACAGCAATAAAATTGGAAATTTCAGACGCTTCTGGAAAAGTTATTAGAACGCTTAGCTCAGAAAAGGATCCCGATTATAAGCCTCATAATGGTGGTAGTGCACCACCGGCACCCTTACTTTCAAAAAAGGAAGGATTAAACCGTTTTGTTTGGGATATGGAATATCCGATTATGCCTGGTATACCCGGCGTGTATATGGAAGCTGGGTTCGGGGGGCACAAAGTTTCTCCTGGAGCGTATACCTATAAGTTAATGGTAGATGGTAAAACGGTTTACACCACCGGGACTATTAAAGAAGTACCTACCTACGAGACCAAACCGGGACAATATGAAGCCTATGATGCCTTTATGACCGATGCGGAACAGAAACTGACCAATATGCACAACATGGTAAATTTATTGTTTGCGGTACAAGAAGATTTAAAAGGGGTCTTGAAAAAAGTCACGGATGCTAACGTAAAAAAAGAGGGTGAAAAATTACTTGCCGAGATGAAAGCTTGGGACGAAACTATGGTCCAACGCAAATCAAAAGCCTATGACGATGTGGAGAATTTTCCGAATAAGTTTACGGCGGAATACCTGTTCTTGATCAATCAGACCAATAGCAGTATTCCAAGAGTGAATCAGCCTAACATAGAACGCAAGGCCGAATTAGACGCACAGTGGTCGGGATTAAAAGCAAAAGGAAACCAATTGATCCAAACAGCAATTCCGGCCTATAATAAAACCTTATGGGAGGCTGGTATTGGTGCGATAAGATTATAAATTGGTTTGTACAAGGTTTCATTAACTTTGAACCTAAATTTTACTTTTGCACTTCGATTTCCATGTCAGAATATTATAATTACGTAAAAGCCCTGCATCTTATCTTCGTGATAACCTGGTTTGCAGGGCTTTTTTATATTCCTAGATTGTTCATTTATCACATAGAGGCCAATCAAAAAGCATCGCCTGAAAGAGAAATACTTTCCAAGCAATTAAAATTGATGACCAAAAGACTTTGGTACATTATTACATGGCCATCGGCCGTTTTGGCTACGATTTTTGCCGTTTGGTTATTGCTAATTTTTCCAAGTTGGCTGCAACAGCCTTGGATGCATATAAAATTGGGTTTTGTATTGCTACTGATAGCCTATCATCTTAAAAATCATCAGATATTTAATAAGTTTCAACGGGATGAAATCAACTATACATCCAACTTTATGCGTATCTGGAATGAGGGTGCAACGGTTATTCTATTTTCAATCGTATTTCTGGTAATCCTAAAAGGAACTTTCAATTGGATATTTGGCGTGGTTGGTATTATTGTTTTAGGAATACTACTCATGCTTGGGATAAAACTCTACAAACGCATAAGGAACAAGAATCCAGAAGCGTGACAAGCTCAAATTCAAGTTTCAACTACTAGTTCAAACATATTTTTTATTTTTATAAATGCTAATCAATTTTTAGGGGATAATTTTTAGGGGATAATTTCAAGATCGCCTAAGAAAACAAGGTCGGTGGACAAAATTTTAAAATACAAGCTACTTGATTGCAACGTTAAATTAAACTTTATGAGTAATGGAAACGTAGTTTTCAAAAGTTCAAATGAATCTCAAATTAGACACCTGCGTAAAAGATATAGCACTCTAGAAAGACAGTCCTATAATCTATAAAAACTTTACTTAACATTTTCAGAATCGCAGCTGATTTATAATCCTTGGTAAAAAGTATTAAATTGGCCAAGACCTATTCGGAAATTATGGATGCAAAATCAAGATCCAAAATTATACTCCTAGGCGCGGGCGGGCATGGTAAATCCATTC